>JALUJS010000284.1 GCA_027056825.1 Candidatus Krumholzibacteriia bacterium
CGGATGGAAGCCAGTTCGGCGGCGAGGAATTCTCCGAATGTTCCGTACATCGTACCCACGCTCCCACTGCTGCGCGGCCTGGCCCGGAGGACCGGATCGTTACGCGTACCGGTCATCCGGGCCAGGGCCGCCGTGAATCAATACCGCTTCGCCATCTCCTCGAGGGTCACGTGGGGCACCTTGTCCGCCCAGCCGGCCTGCCCGAAGGCGATCATGCGGGCCTTGACGACCTCGACCATGGCGGCGCGGGCGGGCTTCAGGTAGTCCCGCGGATCGAACTTCTCCGGATGCTCCATGAACACCTTGCGGATGGCGCCGGTCATGGCCAGGCGGTTGTCGGTGTCCACGTTGACCTTGCGCACGCCGTGCCTGATGCCCTGTTGGATGGCCTCCACCGGCACGCCGTAGGTCTCGGGCATCTTCCCGCCGTACGCGTTGATGATGTCCACCAGTTCCTTCGGCACCGAGCTGCTGCCGTGCATCACCAGGTGGGTGTTGGGCAGGCGGCGGTGGATCTCCTCGATGAGGTCCATCTTCAGCACGTCCCCGGTGGGCTTCTTCTTGAACTTGTAGGCCCCGTGGCTGGTGCCGATGGCCACGGCCAGGGCATCACAACCGGTGTCGGCCACGAACTGTTGGGCCTGGTCCGGGTCGGTCAGGTGGGCCAAGGCCTCGTCGCCGGTCAGGCCGGCGCCGTGGCCGTCCTCGATGCCGCCGAGGCAGCCGATCTCCGCCTCCACCGTCACGCCCAGGGCGTGGGCACGTTCGACCACCTTGCGGGTGACGTCCACGTTGTACTCGTAGGAGGAGGGCGTCTTGCCGTCCTCCTGCAGGGAGCCGTCCATCATCACCGACGTGAAGCCCTGCTCGATGGCGCTGAAGCAGGTCTCCGGGCTGTTGCCGTGGTCCTGGTGCATGGCGATGGGGAGGTTGGGGTGCAGCTCCGCGGCCGCCAGCATCAGGTGGCGCAGGTAGGCGTCCTGGCTGTAGGAGCGGGCGCCGCGGGAAGCCTGGACGATCACCGGGGAGTTGGTCTCCTCGGCGGCCTGCATGATGGCCTGGATCTGCTCCATGTTGTTGACGTTGAAGGCGCCGACGCCGTAGTCGTGCTCGGCGGCGTGGTCCAGCAAAACGCGCATGGGAATCAGCGGCATGGCGGGTCTCCTTGGGGCGCGGGCCCGCAGGCCCGGCGGAAAAAGGGGAATCCGGTCAGGACTCCTCCAGGGATTTCTCGAGGTCCTCGGTCTTCCCGATCAAGATCATCACATCGCTGTCCTTGAGCAAGTAGTTCGGGGGCGGCACGGTGATGAAGGAGTCGGTCAGGACGTCCTTGATGGCGATGACGGTGACCTGGTGCTTGCGGCGCAGGTCCAGCTCGACCAGGGTCTTGCCCAGGAAGCTCTGCGGCGGGACCATCTCGGACAGGGAATAGCCCTCGGCCAGGGGGATGTATTCCAGCACGTTGGGACTGGAGAGGCTGTGGGCCACCTTGCGGGCCATGTCCTTCTCGGGGAAGATCACGTCCGAGGCGCCGACCTTCTCCAGGATCCGCCCGTGGTCCTCGCTGACGGCCTTGACCAGGATGCGCGGGACCTTCAGCTCCTTGAGGTACAGGGTGATAAGGGTGGACAGGTGCGAACGCTCCCCCGTGGAGACCACCACCGCGTCCAGCTCGTGGACGCCCTGGTTCTCCAGGAACTCCTTGTGGGCGGCGTCACCCAGGACCGCGTAGGTGCAGTGGTCGCGGATGGCCTGGACCTTCTCCTTGTCCATGTCCATGGCCACGACCTCGTGCCCCTCGTCGTAGAGGGTGCGGGCCACATGGTGGCCGAAATTCCCCAGCCCGATCACCCCGTATCGTTTCTTCATGGGCGCATCCTCCGCTCCCGGTTCAACCGATCATGATGTTCTCTTCGGCGTAGTGCGCCGGATAGTTCCGCGTGCGACCGGCGATGGCGAAAGCCACCGTCAGCAGGCCCACCCTGCCGATGAACATCAGCACGATGATGATCCATTTGCCCGCGGTCGTCAACGCACCCGTCACGCCCAGGGACAGCCCCACGGTGGCGAAGGCCGACACCGCTTCGAAGGCGTGGTCCAGCAACACCCGCGGCCCCTCCAGAGAGCGGGTCGGCACCTGCACCAGCAGCAGGGCGAACAGTGCGATGCCGATGAGGATCACCGCCAGCATGACCAGGGCCAGGGCCTTGGTCACGATCTCGTCGGGGATGGTGCGCCGGAAGAGGTTGGTGTGCCGGTCCCCGCGCAGCCGGCTGACCATGATCCCGTAGAACAGGGCCAGGCTGGTGGTCTTGATGCCGCCGCCGGTCGAACCGGGCGAGGCGCCGATGAACATCAGGAAGATCATGGCGAAGACCGTGGGCGTGCGCAGGGCCGTCAGGTCCATGGTGTTGAACCCGGCCGTGCGCGTGGTCACCGACTGGAAGCAGGACGCCAGCAGGGCCCGGCCCGCGGACATTCCCGCCAGGGCGTTGTTGCGTTCCAGCAACCAGATGGCCAGGGCGCCGGTGGCCAGCAGGATGCCGGTGGTCACCAGGACGACCCGCGAGTGCAGGGACAGGCGGCGCCGGCGGCGACGGACCGGAAGACGCCGGAGGCGGCCGACCACCTCCATGATCACCAGAAAGCCCATGCCCCCGCTGATGATCAGGGCCATGATCGTCAGGTTCACCAGCCAGTTCCCCTGGAACCCGACCAGGCTGTCGCTGAACAGTCCGAACCCCGCGTTGCAGAAGGCCGAAACGCTGTGGAACAGGGCGCTGTACAGCCCCGGCCCCCACCCCAGCCGCGGCACCAGGGCGAACGCCAGCAGGCCCGCCCCGGTGAGTTCGGCCGCGGCGGTCAGCAGGAAGATGCGGCGGATCAGGTCGGGCAGGGACTTGACGGGCGTGTGCGAGAGGGTCTCGTTGATGATCCAGCGCCCCTTGGCGCCCACCCCCTGGCCCAGCTTGAAGAACAGGAAGACCGAGAAGGTCATGATGCCCAGGCCGCCGATCTGGATCAGGGCCAGGACCACGAGCTGGCCGAAGACGGTCAGGTCCGACCCGGTGTCCACCACGACGAGGCCGGTGACGCACTGGGCGCTGGTGGCGGTGAACAACGCGTCCAGGAAAGGCAGCCCCCCGTCGTGGCCGGACAGGGGCAGGCTCAGCAACAGGGCGCCGACCAGGATGGCGGTGCCGTAGTAGAACACCAGGGCCTTGGCGGCCGACAGGCGCTGAAGTCTGCGCAGGAAAGAAAACGAGGGCATCGCAGGCGATCTCCCGGGACCGGACCGTCAAGGCCGCGGATGGCCAAGGGCCGGCGACCACATTCTCCGCATATCCGCAGCGGTACCTGCATACCCG
>JALUJS010000285.1 GCA_027056825.1 Candidatus Krumholzibacteriia bacterium
CCCCTGCTGGAGGCGGCCCGCACCGAGGGCCGCTCCCGGCTGGCGGTCTATCCCTGGCAGGGGGTCGCGGTGGTCATCGGCCGCGGCGGCAAGCAGCACCTTGAACTCCACACCGCCGCCATCGCCGGTGACGGGGTGCCCCTGCTGCAGCGGCCCGGCGGCGGCTGCAGCGTGGTGCTGGATCCGGGCAACCTCATCGTCTCTTTGGCCGTGCCCCTGCCGGGCATCGGCGGCATCACTGCCGCCTTCGCCGCCATCAGCAACTGGATCATCGCCGGCCTGGACCGCTGCGGCGTGCCGGGCGTCCGGCAACGGGGCGTTTCCGACCTGGTCCTCGCAGACCGCAAGATCGGAGGGTCCTGCGTGCGACGCACCCGCGGCCTGCTCTACTACTCCACGACCCTGCTGGTGGATCCGGACCCCGAGCTTTCCGAGCGCTACCTCAGGCACCCCCCGCGCGAGCCGGACTACCGCCGCGGGCGGCGCCACCGCGATTTCATGGGCGCCCTGCGACCCCGCCTCCGGATCGGAGACACCGCGGCCTTCGGCAGACTCCTGGAGCCGGTGCTGGCCCGGAGCTGGGATCCGACGACCATCAAATGAAAGAAAAAGATTAAAATGTCTTGATTCCGGGGAAAAACCGGTGATAATCAGCCCCGGTTTGAATTCGCTGGCGGGAGATGTTATGATCCTTTTTGATGTCTCCGTTCAGCGTGTTTTACCCTGTTCCGGACCGGATCGCCCCCAGGGAGGGAAAGGGACGATGACCACCATGGATACCCCCGCGAAAATCTCCACCGTCGTGATCGTGGACGACCACCCCCTGGTGGTGGCCGGCATCAAGTCGTTGCTGGACATGCAGGAAGACCTGGAGATCGTCGGCGAGGCCGCCGGCGAAACCGAGGCCCTCGGACTGGTCGATGCGTTGGGGCCTGACATCGCCCTGGTGGACCTGAGCCTCAAGGAGGGCAGCGGCCTGAGCCTGATCAAGGCCCTCGGCCGCAAGCACCCGGAGATGATCATCCTGGCCGTGTCCATGCACGACGAGTACACCTTCGCCCTGCGCTGCATCAAGGCCGGGGCCCGCGGCTACATCATGAAACAGGAAGGCACGGGGAAGATCCTGGAGGCCATCCGCCGCGCCCAGGCGGGCGAGGTGTACCTCAGCGAGAACATGATGCGCCTGGCCGTGGACTACATCAGCGGCGAGCGCCCGGCTCCGGGCGCCTCCCCCGCCGACCACCTCAGCGACCGCGAGCTGGAGCTGTTCCAGCTCACCGGCCAGGGCCTGCAGATCCCCGAGATCGCCGAGCGCATGGGCATCAGCCCGCGCACCGTCGAGGTCCACCGCTCCCACATCAAGAAGAAGCTGGGCCTGCGCACCAGCACGGAGATCTTCCAGGTAGCCTACGACTGGCTCCGGGACACGGGACAACAGGCCTGACCCCCGGCTCTTTGCGAATCGACGAGACGCCCGCCGGTCAAGGCGGGCGCCGTCGTTTTCATCAGCCATGTGATCCGCGGCCGGCCCCTCAGCGGGCCCCGCTGTGCTTCAGGAAGCGGTAGAAATCCCCGTCGGTGGTCAGCACCAGGGAGCTTTCACCATCCAGGGTGGCCTTGTACGACTCCATCGTCTTGAGGAATTCGTAGAACGCCCGCGAATCGGCACTGCGGTCGTAGGCCGCGGCGTAGATGGCCGTCGCCTTGGCGTCCGCCTCGCCCTTGATGGTCTGGGCCTTGCGATACGCCTCGGACCGGATCTTCAACAGCTCGCGGTCCTTCTGGCCGTTGATGCGGTTCGCCTCGCCCTGGCCCTCGCTGCGGAAGCGGTCGGCGATGCGCTGGCGCTCGGCGACCATGCGCTCGTACACCTTGCGCTGCACCTCATCCACGTAGTTGATGCGCTTGAACTCCACGTCGAGGATCTCGATGCCCAGGTCCTGGGTCCGCTCCCGCGCCCGCGCCAGGATCTCCTCGCGGATCACGTTGCGCCCGAACTGGATGTCCACCAGGGCGGTCTCGTCCGAGGCCACCAGCTCGCCGGTCTGGGCCGTGCGGTTGGTGCTCCGGACCACTTCCACCAGGTCGTACTTGGCGATGGCGTTGCGGGTCTCGCCGTCGAGGATGTCGTCCAGCCGCGTCTGCGCCCCGCGCTCGTTGTTCAGGCGCTGGAAATACAGCAGCGGGTCGGTGATGCGCCACCGGGCGTAGGTGTTGACCCAGATGAAGCGCTTGTCGCGCGTGGGCAGCTGGTTGGGATCACCGTCCCATTCCAGGAAACGCTTCTCGAAGCGGTGCACCTTCTGGATCAGCGGCAACTTGAACTTCAGTCCCGGGGTGGTGATGGGTTGGCCCACGGGCTTGCCGAACTGGGTGATGATGACCTGCTCGGGCTCCTGGACGACGTAGATGCCGCTCAGCCCGGTCAGGACCACCAGGACGATGATGGCAAGGGTCAGCTTGTTCATCACTTACCTCCCTTGGCGGAGGCGGATCCCAGCGGACCCGTGCCCAAGTTCAGCAGGGGCACCAGGCCCTCGAGCTTCTCGTCAACGATGATCTTGTTCTTCACCTGCGGCAGGACCGTGTTCATCGTCTCCAGGTAGATGCGCGTGCGCGTGACCTGCGGAGCCTTGCGGTACGCGTCGTACATGGCCACGAAGAGGGACGAATCGCCCCGGGCGCGGTTGATGCGGTCCAAGGCGTAACCCTCGGCCTCCTGGATGGTCTGCAGCGCCGCGCCCTTGGCCCGCGGGATCTCCTTGTTGTACTCGGACTGCGCCTGGTTGATGAGCTTCTCCTTCTCCTGTTGGGCCTCGTTGACGTCGTTGAACGAAGGCTTGACCGGATCGGGCGGGTTGACGTCCTGCAGGACGACCTGGTCCACCTTGATGCCCGTCTCGTACTTGTCGCACAGGTCCTGCAGGCTATTGCCCACCTCCAGGGCCACCTCGGCGCGCCCCACGGTGAGCACCTCGTTGACGGTGCGGTCACCGATGATCCTGCGCATCACCGCCTCGCTCATGTCCCGGAAGGTTTCCTGGACGTTGCGCACCCGAAACAGGTACTTGTAGGGGTCGACGATGCGGTACTGCACCACCCACTCCACCACCGCCGCGTTCAGGTCGCCGGTCAGCATGTTGGATTCTTCCCGGTACGGCTTGGTGGAGTACTGGCTGCGGACGCCCGCGCGCACGGTCCGGAAGCCGAACTCCTCCTTGAGCTGGCGCTGGATGGGCACCTTCAGCACCCTTTCGACGCCGAGGGGCAGCTTGAAGTGCAGGCCCGGTTCGGCGGCGCGCACGTACTGACCGAACCGCAGCACCAGGCCGGTCTCCTCCGGATCGATGGTGTAGAAACTCGT
>JALUJS010000286.1 GCA_027056825.1 Candidatus Krumholzibacteriia bacterium
TCCCATCGATCCGTTCTATCTGACCTGGAAGGCGCGGGAATACGGCGTGCACACCCGCTTCATCGAACTTGCGGGCGAGATCAACTCTTCAATGCCGGATTTTGTCATTTCCAAGGTCATGCTGGCGCCCGGCCTGGTCGCCGAGCTGGAGACCCGCGACATCGGACGCATCCGCCGCGTCTGGCGCGCCTACCAGCGCCGGGCCCTGCTGTGGCTGGTGCCGCTGGCGGCCCTGGTCGCCCTGGCGGCGCCCCTGATCGTGCGCGTGGCCGGCCCCGGCCTCTCCGGTGAAGGCGCCGCCCTGGCCACGGTCCTGCTGCGGATCCTGATCTTCATCATCCCCATCACGGTCTTCCGAGCCATCAGCGGAAGCATGCTCAACGCAGGCCGCATCTTCGGCGTGCCTGAACTCGTGGCCCAGCTTTCCCGCTTCCTGGTGGTGCTCAGCCTGATCTTCATGGTGCCGCCCTTCGGGGTCCGCTTCCTGGCCTGGATCATGCTCTACGGATCGGCCCTGGCCACCCAGACCCTCACCCTGATCACGGAACGATCCCTCAAGCGGATCCGGCCCAAGGCCAAACCCGAACCCAAGGCCGACCGCAGCGGGCCCGGGCGCCTGCTGCTGCCCGGCCTGCTGGTTTTCGGATCCAACCAGCTTCTGATCTGGGTCGAGTACGGCTTCGCCTCCACCGTGGGCACCGGCGGGATCGCGTCCCTGGAATACGGCTACCGGCTGATGGAGATCCTGCCGGGGGTCATCGCCGCCAGCCTGACCACGGTCATGTACACGGAGTTCTCGCGGCAGATGGCCCGGGGCGAGCGCCAGGAGATGTACCGCAGCATCGCCCGCTCGCTGCGCTCGGGTCTCTTCGTGCTGCTGCCGGTGGTCTCGTTCCTGGCCTTCCAGGCCGATTCGGTGACCGGCCTGCTGCTGCACCACGGCAAGTTCGACGCCGAGGCCGCCCACCTGACCGCGCGCATCATGCGCATGGTGGCGTTCGCGGGGGTGGGAACCTTCATGGCGCGGGTGCTGCTGTTCGGGGTCTACGCCGACAGCTCGGTGAAGGTCATGCGCCTGGTGGGGACGGCCCTGACCGCGAAGATCATCGCCCGCCTGGCCTGCCTCATCCTGCTGGTCGGCCCCATGGGGGTCTCCGGCGTCGCCCTGGGCCGCAGCCTCTCCATCCTGATTCGCCTGGCCGTGGTCTTCTTCCTGGCCTCCCGGGCCTGGGGCCGTTTCCTCCGCGCCGAGGATGTCCGCAACATGGTGCTGGTGGTGGTGATCACCCTGGTCGCCATGGGGGCGGGCTTCATCCTCGATGGACGCTTCGGCTGGTCCACCGGCGGCTCGGTCCTGGAGAACCTCGCCGGCCTGGCCGCCGTGGCGGTGGTGGACTTCGGGATCTTCCTGGGGCTGTCCGCCCTGGCAAAGCTACCGGAACTCAAGGCGGCCGTTTCCCTGGTCAGGCGCCGCAGGGCCGCCGCCTGACCGCCGCCTGACCCGGGCCGATCAGGGGAACTGCAGGGGCACCAGGCGCGGGTTCTCCCCGGCGGCGTAAGGCCCGCCCGGGAGTTCTTCCCCCACCACCACGGGCAGGTCCCCGAGCTGCAGGATCCGGTCCTGCGGCGGGGTCGTCACCTCGTAGTAGCCGAACTGGGCGTTGGTGACCACCAGCATCTGTTGCGCGTCGATGGTGTCGGGGATCCGGTAGGTGTCGTTTCCCTCGGTACGCCAAGCGGTCAGCAGGTCGGGGCGATCCCCGCGATGGATGATGTAGACTCCCGCAGACGCCTTCTCCACACGCGTCATCCCGTCGACCATGGCCGCCAGGAGCTGGTAGCCCCAGTAACCCCCGGTGGGCCGGCGGTCGGCGTCGATGAGCTGAAGCCGGGAGTTGCCCCAGGTGATGTCGCCCTCCGGATCGTAATTCCTGCCGAACATGGACAACCACATGGTGAACGCGAGGTTCCGCGAGTAGGCGTCGAGGTTCAGGTCCAGGACCGTCCGGAAGTGCTCCTCCGGAGTGATGTCCGGGACGTAGGCCAGGTTGGGGCCGCCGCATTCGGCGCTGATCAGGGGAACGTCGTCGCCCACGATCTGGCGCACGCGCTCCACCCGGTACTGGTTGAACTCCACCGGCCCGTACAGGTGCAGGTCCACCATGTCGTACCGGCTCTCGTTCAAGACCCGGATCCGGTTGGCGACCTTGGTCGCAATCTCGGGATCCTGGGCGGTCTCCGGCGTCAGGGTTTCGGAGGCCGTTTCACTGTAGGACAGCCGCGCGGTGTAATCGGCCAGGCCCGCGTTGAGGACCATGGCGTCCAACCCGATGGCGGGGATGCCTCCCAGCACCACCGTGGCGCCCGGATCGGTGGCCTTGACCTCGTCGTAGGAAGCGTTCAGGAAGGTGATCAACTCGTCGATGGTTCCGGCCCAGCCCCCGCTGCGGTTGGTGGGGGACGGCCACTCGTTGACGAACTGGTAGTAGGGCACCCGGCGGCGCAGCCCCGGCATGTCGTCGACGCCGTCGCCGTCATACCTTTCCACCAGGTGGGCCACGAAGTCCGTCCAATCGGACATCTGGGCCGGGGGCCGGTTGGCGGCCGGATCAGAGGAGCGTTCGACGCCCCACTGGGCGTCGGTTTCCAGGGTCATGAAGACATCGATGCCCAAGCCCTGGAGCATGCGGACGCGGTTGTCCAGCCCCTCCCAGTCGAACACTCCCGGCATGGGCTCCCGGGCGTCCCAGCTGACGTTCAGCCGCACCAGCCCCACCCCGCAGCGGGGAAACACCACGTAGGTGCTCAGGTCCTGGGGCGGAAAGCAGACCCCCACGGCCGGATTCAACTCGAAGGCCAGGTTGGCCATGGTCAATTCGGTGCTCTTGGCCTCCGGCGGTTGGAACCAGGTGATTTCGTAGCTTGGCGGCTCGCCGGCGCTGGTGGCCGAGGGCATGGTCAGCAGAAGCAACAGCAGGACGTTGGCGATTTTTCTCATGCGGCCCCATCTCCCAAGGCAAAAACCGGTGTGTGACACCATCAGAAGCTGAAAAAGCAAATTTCGTGCCCGGCGGGAGATGGGGATAACGGGTGGAAACGGGTGGTAATCGGGAAATTCAGCCCCTACCCCCCACCACACCATGTGCAAAAAGCCTTGTGCCCTGGAAAATGTGTCCGGGTCCTCCGGGGTCTGTTTGAAGTACCAAATAACCCTTTGCCGGCGGGTTGGATGGAGATCCCGGAACGGGGAAGGGGGCAGGAGCGATGACAACTTCGATCATGGCATAATATTTTGTGTAATAAATTGTCAATAAAAGAGTTGCGTTGTTTTGATGCGGTGCGATCAAAATTGGACACATTTT
>JALUJS010000287.1 GCA_027056825.1 Candidatus Krumholzibacteriia bacterium
GCCTGTGGGACGTCGCCCGGGATATCCGCCGGGCGCGCGCCGTAACCATCGTCGCGCGCCCGGCGGATATCCCGGGCGACGTCCCACAGGCGCCCGATGGTGGCCAGGCTGGAGCCGCCGTACTTGCGGACGAGGACCGGACCGTTTACTGCTTTGGCGCTCACGAAATTCCCTTCGGTCGGGGGCCCGGACTCCGGTACGGCACGATCCGGCGCGGTGGGGAAGCTGCCGTCAGGATAAGTCACCGTCCGGGGAGTCTCAACCCCGGTTTGGGGCCCGGGGGAGTCCCGCGCCGCCGTAGCGCCTGGCCCCGCGATGATCCGGGTTAACGGTTGCCCCCACCGGGGGAACCTGCTAGTTTAGATCCAGCCTCCCGTCTGGTGGAACATATTGTTTTTAAAAGAGATAACCGGGAATACCCCGGGCGGGACCATGGCGGCCACCGGTCCGGGAGCCGACAGTAGTGGACGTTTGCGCCGTCTGGTGCTCGCGCGCGGGGCCGAAGGCCTCGGCGACGGGGACCTGCTGGCCCTGGTGCTCGGCGGAAGTCGGGCCGGGCCCGTGGCCGATCGGCTGCTGGCCAGGACCGGTGGTTGCACGGGGCTGAAGGGCCTGCATCCGGCCGTCATGCGCCGGATCGAGGGCATGGGCGAGGTGCGGACCGCGAGATTGCTGGCGGCCGTGGAACTCGGAGCACGGTCCCTGGCGTACCGGGAGCCGGGATCGCTGACGGTACGCCGTCCCGAAGACCTGCACCCGCTGTTGTGGCGGAGGTTCCGGGGCCTTGACAGGGAGCGCTTCCTGGCGCTTTATCTCGACACCCGGCACAGGGTGTTGGCCGTGGAAACCGTCTCCATCGGGACGCTGAACGTTTCGGTGGTCCACCCGCGGGAAGTCTTCAAGCTGGCGGTGGCCCTTTCGGCGGCCGCCGTGATCGTCGCCCACAACCACCCCTCCGGCTGCGCCGAGCCCAGCCCGGAGGACATGGAACTGACCGCCCGCCTGGACCGTTGCGGGCAACTGCTGGGCATCTCCCTGCTGGACCACCTTGTGGCCGGCGGACAGGAGATCGTGAGCATCAGGGAAACCGGTTGGCCCACCGGACCAGCCGGATAGCGCCGAGGGTGCGCGAGGAAGGACACCTCTTCATGTTCAAGCGTTTGCAGGGATTCCTGAACAACGACATCGCCATCGATCTGGGCACGGCCAACACCCTTGTCTACATCAAGGGCAAGGGGATCGTGCTCAACCAGCCCTCGGTGGTGGCGCTCGAGCGGGACACCAACAAGGTGTACGCGGTGGGCGCCGAGGCCAAGGCCATGCTGGGCAAGACCCCCGACCGCATCGCCGCCATCCGGCCCATGAAGGACGGCGTGATCGCCGACTTCGAGGTTACCGAGTACATGCTGCGCGAGTTCATCAAGATGGCGCAGAAGAAGAAGCACTTCATCGCCCCGCGCATCGTGGTCTGCGTTCCCTCGGGTATCACCGAGGTGGAGAAGCGTGCGGTGCGCGACAGCGCCAAGCACGCCGGCGCGCGGGAGGTCTTCCTGGTGGCCGAACCCATGGCCGCGGCCATCGGGGTGGGCCTGCCCGTGGACCAGCCCAGCGGGAACATGATCATCGACATCGGCGGCGGGACCACGGAGATCGCCGTGATCGCGCTGAACGGCATCGTGTGCGACACCTCCATTCGCGTGGGCGGTGACGAGCTGGACGAGGCCATCATCAACTACATCAAGAAGAACCACAACCTGCTGATCGGCGACCAGACCGCCGAGAACATCAAGAAGACCATCGGCTCGGCCCACAAGTCCGAGGAGGAGCGCGAAATGGAGGTCAAGGGGCTGTACCAGGTCTCCGGCGTGCCCAAGACCATCCGCATCTCCTCCCTGGAGATCCGCGAGGCCCTGCAGGAACCCATCCAGGCCATCTGCGACGCGCTGAAGCACTCCCTGGAACAGACCCCGCCCGAGCTGGCGGCCGACATCAAGGATCGGGGCATCGTGCTGACCGGCGGCGGGGCCCTGCTCAAGGGACTGCCTGAACTGCTGCGGGAGCAGACCGACCTGCCCATCAACCTCATGGACGATCCCCTGTTCTGCGTGGTCCTGGGCACCGGGCGCATCCTGGACGATTTCGAGAAGTACCGTCCCGTGATCATGAGCGGAAGCCGCAGCTGAAGCGATGCGCAGCGGGCCCGGCGGCATTTCCAGGCGCAGGGAACTGGCGGTCCTGGTCCTGTGCTGCGCGGCCGCCGTGACGCTCCTGATCCTGCCTCCCAACGCCCGCATCACCGTGGCCGAACGCCTCGGCCGCGTGTTGACGGCCCCCTACTGGGGAGCCCGCAACTTCCTCGACGATATGGCCACCCTGCGGCGGGAGAACACCCGCCTGGAGCACGACCTTTTCCAGGCCGAGCTGGAACGCTCCGCGGCGGAGCTCGCGCGGTTGGATCGCGATCGCCAGGCCGGGTGCGCCCTGGAGGAGGGGTTCGGCGGGTTGCTGGCCCCCTGCCGGGTCACCCTGCGCCAGCGCGGACGCTTCGCCACCATGGTGCGCATCACCAGTGACCGGCCGGTGCCCTGGCGCCCGTGGCTGCCGGTGGTCAACCGCCGGGGCCTGGTGGGCCGGGTGCGCACCATCGTCAGCGGGACCACCGCCTGGGTCGAACTCATGTCCGCCCCCGATTTCGCCCTGGGGGTGGAGTTCGTGCGTACGGGCCTGCTGGGCGTGCTGGAACCGCGGGAGGACCGGTACGTGGTGGGCATGGTCGGTCGCGACGAGGACGTGCGGGTGGGTGACCGGGTGATGACCTCGGGCATCACCGAAGTCCGTGAGGGAGCGGTCAGGCCCGATGCCGCGGGCGCCTCGCCACGGGGCATCCCCGTGGGCGTGGTCACCCGGGTGGACGTCCCCAACGACCAGGTCTTCAAGTACGTCGAGATCGCGCCGCCGGCGGGCTGCCGACGCAACGAGACCGTGTTCGTGGTCCTGCCCGCGGACGCGGAGATCGACGGGGGACGGGGGAGGCGGCCGTGAGGGATTTCCTGCGCATCAACATCTTCTGGGCCCTGACCGCGTTTGCCGGGGGCGTTCTGGTCGGGCCCCTGATTGCCATCGGGGGTGTCGCGCCGGATTTCCCCCTGATCGCCCTGGTGTTCCTGGGCCTGGCCGCCGGATCCTATCCCGCCACCGTGGCGGGCTTCTTGGCCGGCCTCATCCTCGACCTCGGGGATCCGTCCCTGCTGGGAGCGCACGCGTTGCTGTACTCGTGCCTGGGCTATGTCCTGGGACGGCTGCGGGACCGGCTCGCCTACGGCATGCCCGTGGTGGAGGCCGTCGTGGCCGTGACGGTGGTCCTGGTCCACGACCTGGGCTTCCTGGTGCTCAGCGGTTTGAGCGGGGCGGAAACCTTTCCCCTGCAGTTCTTCACGCGCTCGGTGCCCGACGCCCTGTACACGGGGCTCGCGGCGGTGCCGGTGATGCGCCTGGCCACCTGGCTGGGCCTGCTGTACCGGGAGGATTGAGGTGAACGGGCGGGACCTGGAATTCCGCAGGCAGGCCTATCGCGCGGTGGTGGTCCTGCTGTTCCTGGTCCTGGCCGGAAACCTCTTCTGGATGACCGGTCCGCGCAACGCCTACTACCGCGGGTTGGCCCTGGAGAACCGGCAAGTGCGTTTTAGGGTGCCTGCTCCCCGCGGCCGCATCCTGGATCGCACGGGCCGGCTGCTGGCCGATAACACCTTCATCGCCGACATCACCCTTTCCCGGTCCGGGTTCCTGTCCGGCCGCTGCGACTCGACGCTGGGCCGGGTGGCCCGCTGGTGCGGTCTGGACTCGGCCGCCGTTCGTGACCGGCTCGCCGCGCGCGCGGAAAAGGGGACCGGCCGACTCACCCTTGTCGGCAACGCGGACATGGAGCAGGTGGTGACGGTGCAGGAACGGCGCCGGGTCCTGCCCGGGCTGCGGGTGGAGACCAGGCCCCGGCGGCGCTACCTGGAGGGGCCGCTTTTCGCCCATGTCATCGGGCATGTCGGCCAGATCAGGGACGAGGAACTGGCGTCGGCCGACCCGGCCCTGGCCTATCGCAGCGGGGACATGATCGGGCGGCAGGGAATCGAGCGCGCCTACGAGACCCGCCTGAGGGGGCGGGCGGGGATCAAGCTGGAAGAAGTCAACGCGGCCGGGCACGTCGTGGGACGCTCCCCGGTCTGGCTGCAGGAGATCGTTCCGGGAGGCGACCTGGTCCTGACCCTCGATGCGCGCCTGCAGGAGGCCATGGCCGCCGCCCTGGGCGACCGGTCCGGTTGCGGGGTGGCCCTGTCCTGCCGCACGGGGGAGGTCCTGGCCGCATGCAGCAGCCCCACCTTCGACCCGAACCTGCTGACCGTCCCCATCTCGCAGGACGATTGGGAACGGTTGAGCGGGGATCCGCGCAAGCCCTTCTTCAACCGCGCGCTGCAGGCCACCTATCCACCCGCCTCCCTCTACAAGCCCATCGTGTCCCTGGTGGCCATGCGGGACGGTATCGTCGATCGCGGCACCTACCTGGAGCCCTGCCGGGGGGGATGGCAGCTCGGGAACCGCTTCTTCCGTTGCTGGAAGATTTCCGGGCACGGCTCCGTGGATCACGCGGGGGCCCTGATCCACTCCTGCGACACCTACTACTACCAGATCGCCCTGAGGCTCGACCTGGACCACCTGGCGGCCGGAGCGCGTTCCTTCGGTCTCGGCTCCCGGCGCGGGGGCATCTTCCAGGAGGAGACCGCGGGGCTGGTCCCGGACTCGCACTGGTACGACCAGCACTACGGCCAGGGCCGCTGGTCGCGCGGCGTGGTCCTCAACAACTCCATCGGCCAGGGGGAGATCCTGGTAACGCCCCTGCAGATGGCCGTGGTGGCCGGACGCCTCGCCGTGGGCAACGAACTGCCCCCGGTCACATGGGTCGCCGGCCAGGAGAGGATCGATCCCCAGCCCGAGTTGCCCTTCGCCGCAGGGGATCTGGCCTGGGTCCGCCGGGTCCTGGCCCGCGTGGTCGCCGAGGGCACGGGCAAGGCGGCGGCCCTGCCCGACGTGGCGGTGGCGGGCAAGACAGGGACGGCGCAGAACCCGCACGGCGAGGATCACGCCTGGTTCTTCTGCTTCGCTCCGGCGGATGACCCGGAGGTGGCCCTGGCGGTGATCGTGGAGAACGCCGGCCACGGGGGCAGCGAAGCGGCGCCGGTGGCCCGGCGGTGGCTCGAAGCCTACTTCCACGGACCGGCGCGGGGAGAAGCGGACCGACGGGCCGCCCCCGATGCGGAGGAGACCTCATGAGCCTGCGCGAGGCGCTTTTCCCGGCTGGAGACCGCTGGATCGCCCTGGCCTGGGCGCTGCTTTGCCTGGCCAGCCTGGCGGTGCTGTGGTCGGTGACCGAACCCATCCGCGGTCCCTATCTGCAACTGGACGCGGGGGTGGCCAAGACCATCTTCTATCGGCAGGTGCTGTGGGTGGCCCTGGGCTGGATCGTGCTGACGGTCGCCGCCAGGATCCGCCTGCGCACCCTGGAGAATCTCAGCCTGCCTGGCATGCTGATCCTGCTGGTCCTGCTGGTGGTCCTGCTGGCGGTGGGTGCGAAGATCAGCGGGTCGCGGCGGTGGATCCTGCTGGGGCCGGTGCGCATGCAACCGGCGGAGTTCGCCAAGATCACCTTCATCCTGGCCACGGCCCACCTGCTGGGGCGCGACCCCGACCGGGCGCCGCGTCCGCTGGTGGTCATCGGCACCCTGGGGCTGATGCTGGCGCACATGGTGCTGGTCATGCGGGAGCCGGACCTGGGCACCAGCCTGGTGTTCCTCGCCATATGGCTGGGGATGATCTTCTGGTATGGTATTCCGGGCATCCTGCTGGTGGGCGCGGCGGGCGCGGCCCTCAGCGCCGTCATCATGTTCATCAGCGAATCGGTCCTCGCCCGGCAGCCCTGGCCGTGGGGCATTTACCTGCTGGTGGTCATCGGCCTGCTGGCCCTGGTTCCCCTGAGCATTCCGGCGCGGATCTCCCTGCTGCTGGTCAACGTGGCCTCGGGACTCGGCATTCCGTTCCTGTGGGAGAAGCTCCGGGGCTACCAGCAGGAACGGATCCTGACCTTCTTCGATCCCATGCGGGACCAGTTCGGGACCGGCTACCAGGCCATTCAGTCCAAGGTGGCCATCGGGTCGGGTGGGCTGCTGGGCAAGCACTACCTGCAGGGGACGCAGAAGGGGCTGGCGTTCCTGCCCGAGCGCCACACGGACTTCGTGTTCTCGGTGGTGGGGGAGGAACTCGGCCTGGTGGGTTGCCTCGTGCTTCTGGGGCTCTTCCTGCTGGTCATCCTGCGCGGCCTCGACACCGCCGCCACGGCGCGGCGACCGTTCTGGCGCTTTGCGGCCGTGGGCATTGTTTCGTATTTCACCTTCCACGTGGTGGTCAACGTGGCCATCACCACCGGCCTGTTGCCGGTGACCGGCCTGCCCCTGCCGGGCCTGAGCTACGGGGGCAGCAACCTGCTGACCAGCAGCTTCCTGATCGGCGTGCTGCTGAACATCGGCTCACGCAGTTTCGATACCTGATTCACGGCGGAACCGCGTCCTGACCGGGGCCGCGGAGAACCACCGCAAGCGCGAACGAAGGGACGGCAGACATGCATCCGGAGATCCTGGGCGTCATCAAGAGTTACGGATTGATGTTGGCGCTGAGCTTCAGCCTGGGACTGTGGCTGAGCATCCGCCTGGGCCGGCCGCGGGGCCTGGACCAGGAGACCATCATGGACCTGGTCTTCGGGGTCCTCGTCTCCAGCATCATCGGGGTGCGCTTGTTCTTCGTCCTGACGCACACCCGGGACTTCCACCCCTGGTATCGCGCCTTCGCCATCTGGGACGGAGGCCTGACCCTGTACGGCGGAATTCTGCTGGCGGCGGCCACGGTCTGGTTCATGTGCCGGCGCCGGGGAATTCCCTTCCTGCTCATCGCGGACATCTTCTCGCCCGGCGTGGCCCTGGGCATCGGTATCACCCGCATCGGGTGTTTCCTGGCCGGCTGCTGCTTCGGCAAGCCCACGTCCTGCAGCTGCGGCGTTCATTTCCCGGCCGGGTCTCCCGCGGTGGAGGCGTACGGGCCCGTGGCGGTCTATCCCACCCAGCTGTTCAGTTCGGCGGGAGGCTTCGTCATCAGCGCCCTGCTGTTGCTGGCCCTGTCCCGTTCCCGGCGACGGGGCGTGGTCTTCGCCCTCTTCCTGATCCTGTACGGGATCCAGCGCTTTGCCGTGGACTTCCTGCGCTTCTATACCACAGACCAGATGATCGCGGGCCTGACCAACAACCAGTGGATCAGTGTGGGGCTCCTGGTGGCGGGCGCCCTGCTGCTGGTCCTGCTGCCCCGAGCCGGGAGGTCCGCTCATGACGCGTGACCTGTTGGCCCTCACGGGGGGAAGGCTGCAGCGCGACGGCCGACCGTGGACCCCCGCCGAATCCTTCCTGGCCGTGGTGGGGGACCCGGTGTCCCATTCCCTGAGTCCCGCGTTGCAGGGAGCGGCCCTGCAGGAGCGCGGCCTGGACCACGAGTACCTGGCCCTCGGGGTTCCGGCGGACGAACTGGCCGGCCTGCGAACCTTTCCCGGCTGCGAACACCTGGTCGGTTGCAACATCACCTCGCCGCACAAGCAGGCCGTCGCCGGCATGTGCGACGCCCTGACCCCGGCGGCCCGGCGCCTGGGCGCGGTCAACACCGTCCGCCGGGAGGAGGACGGGACCTGGACCGGACACAATACCGACAGCGGCGGGCTGCTCATGGTCCTGTCGGCTGTCCGGGGCCAGGATGCGCAGGGGACGACGGCGGCGGTCCTGGGCACCGGCGGGGCCGCGCGCGCGGCGGTGGACGCCCTGTGCCGCTGGGGCGCACCCCTGGTGACGGTCTTCCATCACACGGCGGAGGCCGGCGAACGCTTCCGGAGCTGGCTGGAGGAGGCGGAGTTCGCAACCCCCGTGCAGGTCCTGCCCCTGGCCGAAGCGGCGGACGCCACCGCCGGGGTGTGGATCAACGCCCTGGCGCGGGATGTGAGCATCGCTTCCCTGCTGCCGGTGGCCGCGCCCACCGAGGACACCGTCCTGCTGGATCTCCGCTACGGCGCGGGGTTGCCGGCCGAGCAACTGCCCCTGGGTTTCCGCGCCGTCGACGGCCTGCCCCTGCTTGTGATGCAGGGCGGGTTGTCGTTCGCCTGGTGGTTCGGGCCGCCGGTGCCCTGGGACGCCATGCGCAAGGCCGTGGCGCCGGCAGGTTGACACGTCGATCCTCCTCCCGGAGGGGAGAGCCCGCATGGCGGGTTTTCCGCACCTTGTCCTTGAGGGTTTGCTGGAACTGCTGCACCCGGAATGCTGCTGCCTGTGCGGCGCGCGCCGGGAAGAGGTCCCCTGGTGTGAGCCGGGGCCGCCGCTCGCGGGTTTGCGCCCCTGGGACGCTCCCCACCTGTGCCTGGGATGCCGCGGACAACTGGAACGGGGTGGGCCCCTGAGTGGGCGCCTGGACGATGAGGTTCCCGTCCACGGCGCGTCGGCGACCAGCGGGGACCTGGTGCGGGTGATCGGGGCCTGGAAGTACCACGGCCTGCGCGGGGTCGCGTGGCCGTTGGCGGGGATTGTCGCCCGGGCCCTGGATCGCGCCGGCCTGGCGCCGACGGTGCCGTCGGCCCTGGTTCCCATTCCCCTGCACACCGGAAGACGCCGCGCCCGGGGCTTCAACCAGGCCGCCATGCTGGCCGGGTTGCTGGCAAGGGCATGGGGAACCGCAGTGCGGGACGATATCCTGGCTCGCCGCCGGCCTACGCGGCAGCAGGCGCGGATCGCCTCCGCCGCGGACAGGCGCCGTAACGTGGCGGGTGTGTTCGCCGCGCGGTCCGCCGGGAATTCCGGCGACGCCCCGGTACTGTGGCTGGTGGACGACGTGGTGACCACCGGCGCCACGGCCTGCGCGGCGGCAGCCTCCCTGCGGGCGGCAGGATGGCCGCTGGGCGGGGTCGTCTGCGTCGGACTCTCCGGCGCGTTGGCGGGTTGATCCCGCCGGGTTGACACCGCTCCGCGCGACTCCTAAACTGCGCGGTGCCGGCCGGGAATCCCCCGGCCGCGGCGGCTTTTCACGCTTCAAACACGGTGGTTGTCATGTCCAGGAAACAGAATATCGCCGCCTGGGATCCCGCGGGAGCCCGGGTTCTGGTCCGTGTGGATTTCAACGTTCCTCTCGACGGTGACCGCAACATCACCGACGACACCCGCATCACCGCCGCCCTGCCGACGGTAAGCCACCTGGTCGAGCGGGGGGCGAAAGTGATCCTGATGAGCCATCTGGGGCGTCCCAAAGGCAAGATCCAGCCGGCCATGTCCCTGCGGCCTGTCGCCGATCGCTTGGCCGAGCTGCTGGACGCGCCGGTGAAGTTCGCCCAGGACACGGTGGGGCCGGATGCCGTCGAGCGGGCCGGGGGCCTTAAGCCGGGCGAAGTCCTGTTGCTGGAGAACCTGCGCTTCAATCCGGGGGAGACGAGCAACGATCCCGGGTTCGCCGCCGCCCTGGCCGGGTTGGGAGAGTGTTTCGTCAACGACGCGTTCGGCACGGCCCACCGGGCCCACGCCTCGACCGTGGGCGTGCCCCGGGTGCTCGGGGGCGGCCGCGCGGGTTTCCTGATGGAGAAGGAGCTCGCCCACCTGGGCGCCCTGCTCGAGGATCCCCAGCGGCCCTTCGTGGCCGTGCTGGGCGGTGCGAAGGTTTCCGGCAAGGTGGATGTCATCCTGAACCTGCTGGACACCGTCGATGTTCTCCTGCTGGGCGGGGGCATGATCTTCACCTTCTTCCGGCAGTCGGGCCTGGCCATCGGCAAGAGCCTGCTGGACGAGGAGGCCCTGGATGTGGCCGCGGAGATCATGGCCAAGGCCCGGGACGCGCGTGCCGAACTGATCCTGCCCGAGGACGTGGTGGTCGCCTCGGAGTTCAGCGACGCCGCGGATTCCCGGGAGGTCCTGGTGACGGATATTCCCGACGACTGGATGGGCCTGGACATCGGTTCCCGCACCGCGGCCCGCTACCGGGAGGTCCTGGCCGGGGCCCGCTCGATTTTCTGGAACGGGCCCATGGGAGTTTTCGAATTGCCCCGGTTCGCCACCGGCACCCGGGAGGTGGGTGCGGCCGTGGCCGAAGCCACCGACAGCGGGGCCGTGAGCGTGGTGGGAGGCGGCGACAGCGTGGCCGCGGTGAACCAGCTCGGGCTGGCCGACCGCATCACCCATATCTCCACCGGGGGAGGCGCCTCCCTGGAGTTCATGGCGGGCCGCGCCCTGCCTGGAGTCGAGGCCCTGTCCGACGCCTGATACGGCGGGCGCCGCCTAAAACCCGGATTATTGAATCGCGT
>JALUJS010000288.1 GCA_027056825.1 Candidatus Krumholzibacteriia bacterium
CTGTCGGCAGCCACGAGCCCGGACGGTTACGCCGTCCGGGCTCGTGGCTGCCGACAGTTCGTGATTTGCTAGCGGAACAGGCTCTTGACGGAGCCGAAGCTGATGTCCTCGTTCTCCACCACGCCACAGGCACCGGTGGGATTGATGATCAGGGCCGGGGAGCCCTCACCGTACCACATGGGAACCGACTGCAGGTTGAAGTCCGACTTCACGACCTTGGGGTTGCCGTCCAGGGGCGGGCTCTGGGGATCGGCGGGACGCATGGTGATGTCGATCTCGCCGCTGTCCAGGATGAAGATGTCCAGGGTGGCCAGGACGGTATTGGTGGAAGTCGCCAAGGGATCGGAGAAGCCCACGATCCGGTTGTAGGTTCCGGCGGTGGAGTTGTCCACACCCACATCCGTGGCCTGCAGGGGGAAGCTGGCGGTGATGCTGGTGTTGATGGCGGCGCCCTTGGCGCCGGGGAGGGTCACGTCGTAACCGCACTCGAACCCGCGGGTCTGGGTCAGCGAGGGGTTCTGGTAAATGATGTAGGCGGTGATGTGATCCAGGAAGTTACCCGTGGTGCAGGAGTAGTCGGTCAACGGATCGGTCGGATTATCATTGAAGAACATCCGCATGGTCTCTTGCGCGTAGCTTCCCTGGGGCAGGGCCAGCAGGGTCAGGGCCGCGAGGGCGAAAATGGTCAGCAGCACTTTCTTCATGGTCGGTTTCCCCTTTCTCGGAAAATCCAGTTTTACAGGTTCAGGGGTCCAGAGTCTTCCCCGACCGGCCTGTTCCGTCCCGCAACGCTCCTTCGTGACGGAGGCAGGCGGTCTTCAGCTCGGCCATTTCCGGGAACTTTGCCCCAAGGTACCCTCGCCCCCCGGCGAGGACAAGCCTAATTTTCGGCCGAAACCGAAAAACCTTGATGCGCGAATTTCACGGCGCAGGGCGTTCACGCGTGAAGATACCCGCGCCCTCCCCCTCCCTGTCAAGACCTGTTGGACAAAAAAAACAGCCCGGATGGTTTCCCATCCGGGCTGCGGCGGCAAAAGCCGCATCATGCAGACACTTGATCTACCGGAACAGCGCCTTGACCGAGCCGAAGCTGGCCTCTTCGTTGTCCACAACGCCGTTGCAGTCGCCGTTGATGGTGGCGGCGGGGCCACCGGGGGCGGAGAAGCCGACGGTCATCAGGCTGAAGTCCTCGCGCACAACCATGGGCAGGCCCTGGGTGTTGCTGGAAGGATCAGCGGCCCGAAGAACGATGTCGATCGGGTTGAAGTCCAGGTAGAAAATGTCCAGGGTCGCCATGACCGTGGCCGGCGAGGTGGCGATCGGGGTGGCGAAACCGGCGATGATGTTGTTGCCGGTGCCCACGTCGGTGGCCGAGACGGGGAACGCCTTGGCAACCGAGGTGTTGGTGGCGCCAACCAGGTCGTAACCGAGCTCGAAGCCGCGGGTGGTGGCGAGGGTCGGGTTGGTGTACAGGACGTAGGCCGTGACATGATCCAGGAAGGCAGCGCTCGCGCAGACCGAGTTGCCGTCCATATCGAAGTAGATACCCATCATGTCATTGTCGCCGTCCAGGCCCGCGAAGGCCGAGCTGGCGATCAGGCTCACCAGAGCGAGAACTACCAATTTCTTCATGTTGTCTCTCCTTGAGTGCAGGCTCTCGATGTTTTGCTGGGCGAATCAGGCTGTCGCCGGGTTCCCTCCTGCTTGGGGAGTCCCTGGATTGATCACCGGTTTCAGAGAGCTTCCGCCCTCCTGCTCCCGTTCAGCCTACCAGCGAAATACATGGTCGAGGCGGACTCACGAGGAGCCCGCCCCGAAACCATATCTTAGGGGCAAGCGCCACCGACACCGGAGGCCAGCAGGGCCACGTCCGACAACGTGACGGCACCGTCAGCATTGAAGTCCGCAGCATAGCTGTACGCACCGTAGAAGATGCTCGAGAAGATAGAGACATCGGACAGGTCAACGTTGCCGCTGCCGTTGATGTCGGCACTATTCATCTGCAGAGCAACCCCGCCGCTGGTCAGAGCGGCGCCGGCGATCAGCACTTCGGTGGTCCCGTCAGCCCAGCCGCCGGCGGCCAGCGGAGTCTGGAACTGGGTGACACCGGAAGCGTCGGTGTTGGCGTCAGCAGTCGCACCACCCAGACAAGGAACCATGACCTGGCCACCGTTGGTGCAAGCCAGGGTGATGTCCTCGAAGGGGTAGTTGGCGATCGGAGCACCCAGGCCGTCATTCAGCGTGACGGTAATGGTAGCGTCGGCCTGGCCGCCGCCGCCCACGATGTAGGCCGCGGTGAAGGCGTTACCACCACCACTGGGAAGGTTGAACAGGGACAGCGTCTGGCCGCTCGTAGCCATGGTGGCGGTGGACAGCCCGAGATCGGGCACACCGGCCACGGCGAAGGACGCGGCACCGACAATGAGGGCGACCATCAAGACACCCATGAGTTTCCTAAGAACCATTAGGACACCTCCAAAAAAGGCACTTTCTAGCGAGGGTGGCTAGCCCAGGCGAACAATGACAACTGCGTTGAGCACTCCTTCCCACTCACATGTCCATCACTTGACTCATTAAGATTACCATAGCCGCGATTGCGATGCAACACCTAAATTTCAGATGAGACGGGGAAATTTTGGGAAAGAACCTGAATATTCCCAATTGATACGGCACAACCTGTGGCTATATGGTCAAAAATACAGACAATTATTGATCTGAAAACGAAAATCAGGGCCTGGTGGGCGAAACAGGACTCGAACCTGTGACCTCCTGCTTGTAAGGCAGGCGCTCTAGCCAGCTGAACTATTCGCCCACCCGGCCCTGAAACGAGAACCAGAGGTAAACCGGCAGGATGACGCAATACCCGGCGACCAGCAGCAGCGGTCCGATGGAAAGGCGACCGGCCGCCAGCGCCGCGAAACCGCCCAGGATGCTGGCGGCCGCGAGCAGGGGCAAACCGAGTTGATTCTTCACGATGCCGGATCCTCCTTCCGGGGCCCGCGCCCCATGAACCGCTTCCGGGGCCAACCATAACCCCGCGACCGGATCCCGTCAACGCGCCGAGCGGTCATCCGGTTCCCGCCGCCGTGGTTCAGCCCCGGCCGCCTGGCGGCGCTGGCGGTCGCGCACGGCCCGGAAGCGGGCCACCGCCCGGGCGTGTTCGGCCGCGGTCTCGGAAAAGACGTGTCCCCGGCCGCCGTCGGACACGAAGACCATGGCCCGGCAGGAGCTGTCCGGGCGGGCGGCCGCGCGCAGGGAAGCGGTCCCCGGGCAGGCGATGGGGCCGGGCGGCAGCCCCCGGCGGCGATAGGTGTTGTAGGGGGAATCGACCTCCAGGTCCTTGCGGAACAGCCGGGTGCCGGTGCGGTCCAGGGCGAAGGCCACCGTGGGGTCGGCCTCCAGCTTCCAGCCCCGACGCAGGCGGTTCAGGTATACCGCGGCGATCAGGGGCCGCTCGGCGTCCAGGCGGGCCTCGGTCTCCACCAGCGAGGCCAGGGTCAGGACCTGGTGGGGATCCAGGTCTGCGCCGGAACCGGGCGCGGCGGTCAGGGCGTCGTCGAGGCGGTCGAGTTGGGTGCGGACCAGCAGGGCCGCCGCTTCCCGGGCGCCGGTTCCCTCGGCGAAGAAATAGGTGTCTGGAGCCAGGTAGCCCTCGGCCAGATGGAACCGGTCGTCGCCGAGTTCCCGCAGGACCGAGTCGCAACGGGCCAGGGACGCCGCGCCGGGCCAGACGGGGTCCGCGGCCAGGGAACGCACCACCGAATCGGCGACCGCCAGGAAAACCCCGGACCGGAAGCCCAGGCCGGCGGAGAGTTCGGCGGCCATCCGGCGCGCCGTCCAGCCCTCCGGCAGCGTCACCCGCACCGGGACCGTGCGACCGGTCACCAGCAGGTCGGCCAGCCCGCGCGGGGGAGTGCCGGCCGGAACCCGGTACAGGCCCGCCTTGAGGTTGCCCGCGTCGCCGCGCAACCGGACCATCACCGGCAGCAGGCGCGGGTGTTCCAGCAGACCCCGGGCGGCCAGGGAGTCGGCCGCCGCGGTCCAGGTCGCTCCCCGCGGAATACGGACTTCAGCGGCGGAGGACCCGCCCGGCAGGTCCGGGCCCGGAGCGGTCCACAGCCGCCACAGGACCCCGGCCAGGATCAGCCCGGCCAGCAGCCCCGCCGCGGCCGCGCGCGCCAGGTATTTCATGGCCCGCAGTCGCCCGCATCGCCGGTGGCGCGGAGGCGGTCCAGATACGATTGCAGGATGATGGAGGCGGCCGCCGCGTCCCGGTCGCCCTTGCGGCGGCGGGCGCGGCCGTGCAGGTGGCGGTCGGCCTCGGCGCTGGAAAAACGCTCGTCCCACAGCACCACCGCGGCGTCGAAACGCTTTTCCAGCATGCCGGCGAAGCGGCGGGCCGCGCGGGCCATGTCCCCCTCGCGGCCGTCGGCTGTCAGGGGCAGGCCCACCACCAGGCAGGTGACGTCGCGTTCGCGGACCAGGGTGGCGATGCGCCCGAAGAGCGACCCGTCCCGGCCCTCGACGTGGGTTTCCAGGGGCAGGGCGATGCCCGTCTCGGCGTCGCAGGCGGCGATGCCCACGCGCCGCAGACCATAGTCGAATCCGAGACAGGAAGGCATGATGATCAGGACGCCTCCGTGGCGGCGTCGTCGGCGGGGTCCTGGTCGGCGGAGGGATCCAGGGTCTTGGTCAGGCGGATCATGAAGCGACCGTCCCGATGATGGCCGAACTGCAGATCGTCGGAGAACTCGCGCATGATGATGATGCCCCGCCCCCGCGGCCGCATGGGATCCTGCGGAGGCTGCCAGTTCCCGTAGTCGAAGCCGGACCCCTGGTCCAGGACCGTGACCGCCAGCTTCCGGTCCTCCAGTTCGATGACCACCTCGACGGTCTTGGCGGCATCCAGGCCATTGCCGTGCTCCATGGCGTTGGTGCAGGCCTCGATGACGGCCGAGCCCAGGTCCTCCAGCCCGCTGCGGCAGCACTCCATCTCCGAACCGATTTCCATGAGCACGACGTCCGGCACACCCAGGAACCTCAAGTCCGACGGCAGTGTCAGGCGGATGGTGCTCAAGCGCTGGCCTTTCCCCGGTTCAGGCGAAGCTCGCTACGGCCTCGTCCTCGTCCTTGAAGGACTGGAACACCGTGTGCAGCTTCGAGACGATGAAGATACTCTCGATACGGTCGGAGACCTTGAGCAGTTTCAGCTCCCCCCCACTCTTGCGCAGGGTGGAATAGCCGGAGATCAGGATGCCGAGCCCGGTGCTGTTGACCCAGCTGACCTTCTCCATGTTCACGATCACGTTGCGACAGCCCTCGTGGATGAGGGTCTTGAGGATCTCGGCGAAATCCTCGGCGTCGGGCCCACCCATGAGCTTGCCGCTCATGTCCAGGATGGCCACTCCGTCCCGTCTGCGTTCCTTGATCTTCACGGTTGTCCCTCTTCGGCGGTACGGCGGCCGCCGCGGCGGCGATCCGCAAGGCATCAGCATAGGCTCCGGACCGGTTCCTGTAAAGGGTCAGGCCTCCGGGCCGGTCTCCTCCGAGGCCGGCACAGCCAGGGTCGAGCCGAGGAGTTCCAGCACCCCCAGCATGTCCCCCGGAACCGGCGCGTCGAATTCCAGCTCGCGTCCGTCGGCAGGGTGCCGCAGGCGCAAGCGCCCCGCATGCAGCATCAGGCGCGGGGCCGCCGCGACCACCCGGCCGGCCAGCCGGCGGTCCAGGCCGTGCACCCCGCGGGCGCGCCCGTCGTCCCCATAGAGGGGATCCTTCAGCACCGGATGATGGTTATGGGCGAAGTGCACCCGGATCTGGTGGGTGCGGCCGGTCTCCAGCTCCACGCGGCACAGCTGCATGAACCCGAAGTCCTCCAGCACCCGGTAGCGGGTCACCGCGGGCCGCCCGCCGCGGGCGACCACCCCCATGCGCTGGCGGTGGCGCGGATCCCGACCGATGTCCCCGGTCAGCTCGCCCTCGTCATCAGCCCACCGGCCCCAGGACAGGGTCAGGTAGGTGCGGCCCATGCGCCGGTCCGCGAGTTGGGCGGACAGGTCACGGTGCGCCCGGTCGCTGAGGGCGACCACCAGCAGGCCGCTGGTGTCCCGGTCCAAGCGATGCACGATGCCCGGCCGCAACGGGTCGTCCCCCGCCGGCGCCCGGCCCAGGTGGTGCAGCAGGGCGTTGACCAGGGTCCCGTCCGGATGCCCCGCCGCCGGATGCACCACCATGCCCGGGGCCTTGTTCACCACCAGGATGTCCTCATCCTCGTACACGATGTCCAAGGGGATGTCCTGGGGCTCGGCGGTCATCTTCCGCGGCCGGGACGGCGCGTAGACCACCGTCTCCCCACCGCGCAGGCGGTACCCCTTGGGGCGGCGGCGTCCGTCCACCAGCACGCGGCCGTCGGCGATGTCGGCGTGGATCAGGGTGCGGGAGCGTTCGGGCAGGCGCGAGACCAGGAAGGCGTCCAGGCGCGTCCCCGCGGTCCCGGGCGGCGCCTCGAGGGTGAGTAATTCCCCCGCGGGCCGCTCCTCATTCATGGCCGTACTCCGCTTCCGGTGCAAGAGGGTCCTCACCGTCGCACGCGTCGCCGGGCACTTCGCCGAGCGCCTCGCCGAGCGCCTCGCCGAGTGCCCCGCCGGGATCCGGTTCCGCCGCCGCGGGATCCTGCGGGTGCTCCTTTTCCAGGAGCAGGCAGAAAAAGAGGATCACGCCGCCGATGGTCACACCCATGTCCGCGACATTGAAGGTGTAGAAGCGGTGGGAGCCCACGCCCAGATCGATGAAATCGACCACGTGTCCCCCGTAGAAGATGCGGTCGATGAGGTTGCCGACCGCTCCGCCCAGGATCAGGGCCATGGCCGAGCGGCGCACCTTCATCCTCGCCGGCGTCCGCAGGTAGAGCAGGACCAGGACCACCGTGGTCACGAGGCTTACGCCCACCAGGACCTCCCGGCCCACCGGGAACAATCCCATGGCCGAACCCGGATTGCGCACGTAGACGAAACGGGCCAGGTCCCCGATGACGGAAACCTTGGCCCGCAGGGTCTCGACGTTGGCCAGGACCAGGCGCTTGGTGACGAAGTCCAGGACCAGGACCAGCACGGCCCACAGCCACGGCTGCCGGAGGCGGGAAACCATCAGAGCTTGCCCGCCTCCTCCTTCTCCTTGCACTCGATGCAGAGCCGGGTGTAGGGCAGGCGGCGCAGGCGGGGCAGGGCGATGTTCTTTCCGCAGGCCTGGCACTTGCCGTAGGTGCCGTCCTCGATGCGGCGCAGGGCCTCCTCGATGTTGTAGAGGTAACGGCCCTCGGTATTGGCGAACTTGATGGTGGTTTCGTACTGGAACTCGTCCGACCCCTGGTCCGCCATGTGGTTCGAGTGGGCCTTGCCCGTCTCGAGACCCGACTCGTCGTCGGCGTGCTTGATGATCTTCTCGTGCTTGGCCAGGGACTGGGAAACACGCTCCTTCTCCTCCAGGAGCATCTTCCTGAACCTCTGGAGATCCGTTTTCCGCATGGGGCGCCTCCCCTGTGGCATCAGGCCCTTTCCAGGGCGATGTCAATGTCCTGTCCCTCGATTACGAAGGACTCTTTATAAGCGAATTCACCGGCATCGGCAACGGTCAAGGCCAGGGTGTCCCCCTGGATCCTCTCCCGGTACCGCTCTACCGCCTCCTGCACCGCCTGGGGCCCGGAAACCGCCAGCTTGATGCGGTCGGTGACCTCCAACCCGCTCTTCTTGCGCAGGTTCTGCACCTTGTTGATGATCTCGCGGCACAGGCCTTCCTGGCGCAGCTCGTCGGTCAGGGTCGTGTCCAGGGCCACGGTCAGGCCCTGGCCCGCGGTGGCCACGAAGGGCGGCACGCCCTCCTCGGTGACCTGGATTTCCTCGAAGGTGAAGGCGGCCGGCTCCCCGTCCACCTCCAACTCGATGCTCCCGGCGGTCTTCAGCTCCATGATCTGGGCGGCGGTCATGCCGGTGATGGCCTTGGCGGCCACCGGGGCCTTCTTCCCGAAGCGCGGGCCGAGGGCCCTGAAGTTGGCCTTGGCCGCCAGGTGGGCCACCCTGGTGGGATCGTCCACCGCCTCGAGGGCCTTGACGTTCAACTCGTCCCGGATGTAGCCGCACAGGCGTGCGTCGGCCAGCAGGCGCGCGGCGCGGTCGTCCAGGCTGTGCAGGACCAGCCGGCCCAGCGGCTGACGCGTCTTGAGGGACGCCTCCTGGCGCAGGCTGCGCCCCAGCTGCACGATGAGTTGGGCGGCGGCCATGTCCCGCTCGAGATCCTCGTCCACCAGGGTGCGGTCCGCCTGGGGGTAGTCCTGCAGGTGGACTGACCCTTCGGGATCCTTGCGCGCGGTCAGGCCGCGGTAGATCTCCTCGGCGGTAAACGGGATGAACGGGGCGAGCAGGCGCGCGGAACTCTCCAGGACCGTGTAGAGGGTCCCGAATGCGCTGCGCTTGTCCGGGGTCATCTCGCCCTTCCAGAAGCGGCGACGGCTCAGGCGCACGTACCAGTTGCTCACATCGTCGATGACGAAGCCGGCCAGCGTCTTGGCCGCGCGGGTCAGGTGCAGGGCATCCAGGTCCGCGCGCACCGAGGCGGTTACGCTCTGCAAACGGCTGAGGATCCAGCGATCCAGGTGGTCCGGTTCCCTGGCGCCCTTGTCCTCGGGCTGGAAGCCGTCGAGGTTGGCGTACAGGGAGAAGAACCCGTAGGTGTTCTCCAGGGTGGCCAGGAGCTTGCGCCGGGCCTCCCTGACGCCCTCGCGATCGAAGCGGGTGGGCGCCCACACCGGGCTGGCGGTGGCCAGGTACCAGCGCAGGGGGTCGGCACCCTCCTCGTTCATGATCTCCATGGGATCGACCGTGTTGCCCAGGCTCTTGGACATCTTCTTGCCCTTCTTGTCCAGCACCAGCTCGTTGACCAGGCAGCTCTTGTAGCTGCTGCGCCCGGTAAGGAAAGTGCTGATGACAAGCAGGGTGTAGAACCAGCCGCGGGTCTGATCGACGCCCTCGCTGATGAAATCGGCGGGATACTGGCTCTCGAACAGCTCCTTGTTCTCGAACGGATAGTGGTACTGTGCGAACGGCATGCTGCCCGAATCGAACCAGCAATCGATGACCTCGGGGGTGCGGGTCATGGTCCCGGCGCAGCCCTCCCGACGGCAGGGACAGGTGATCTCGTCCACGTGGGGACGGTGCAGGTCGAGGTCCGCCAGGTCACGCCCGGCCCATGCGCCCAGTTCGGCGCGGCTGGAAGGCACGGCCATCTCGCCGCACTCGGAACAGATCCACACGTTCAGGGGCGTGCCCCAGAAGCGGTTGCGGCTCAGGGACCAGTCGATGGCCCCGGCAATCCAGTTGCCGAAGCGGCCCGCCCCCACCTCCGGCGGCGCCCAGGTGATGTCCGCGTTGGCTGCCACCAGCTTTTCCCGCATTTCGCTGGTGCGGATGAACCAGCTCGGGGTGGCGAAGTAGATCAGCGGGTTACCGCAGCGGTCGTGGTAGGGGTAGTCGTGGGTGTAGATCTCGGTGCGCAGCAACACACCCAGCGCAAACAGGTGTTTGATGATGGCCGGATCGGCCTTCTTCACCATCATCCCCGCCCAAGGCTCCACCTCGTCCGTGAACTGGCCGTTGGCGTCCACGGGGCGGAAGAAGGCCAGGTTCTCGCGCTGGCCCACCTGGTAGTCGTCCTCGCCGAAGGCCGGCGCCATGTGCACGATACCCGAGCCCGAATCGAGGGTCACGAAGTCGGCGGCCACGACCTTGAAGGCCTCCTTGTCCGCCGGCGGCGTGACGAAGGGCAGCAGCTGCTCGTAGCGGCGACCCAGCAGGTCGGCGCCCTTGAAACGGTCCAGGACTTCCGGCTCGTTCCCGTCCCCGTCGGCCAGGATCGACAGGCGGCCCTCGGCCAGGATCAGTACCTGGTCCCCATGGCGCACACGCACGTAGTCGTGCTCCGGTCCCACGGCCAGGGCCACGTTGGAGGGCAGGGTCCAGGGCGTGGTGGTCCAGGTCAGGAAGTATTCGTCCGCATCGGCGGCCTTGAGCTTGACGTAGATGCTCGGCTCGGTGACCTGGCGGTAGCTGTTGGCCATCTCGTGGCTGCTGATGGGCGTCCCGCACACCGGGCAGTAGGGAACCACCTTGTGGCCCTTGTAGAGCATGCCCTCGGCATGGAAGCGGCTGAGGATCCACCATACCGTCTCGATGTAGTCGTTGTCGTAGGTGATGTAGGGGTGGTCGAGATCGACCCAGTAGCCCAGCTTCTCGGTGAAGACGTCCCAATCGGACTTGCACGACCAGACGCTGCGGCGGCATTCCTCGTTGAACGGAGCCAGGCCGTACTCCTGGATGGCCTGGGAACCCTGGATGCCCAGACTCTTCTCCAC
>JALUJS010000289.1 GCA_027056825.1 Candidatus Krumholzibacteriia bacterium
GGTGATCTCCACGCCGAGCACCGGACGCAGTCCCGCCTCGTCGCAGGCCTTCTGGAACACCACCGCGCCGTGCAGGTTGTTCAGGTCGGTCAGGGCCAGGGTGTCGCAGCCCAGTTCCGCCGCGCGTGCGGCCAGTTCGGCGGGGGATGACGCGCCGCAGAGCAGGGAGTAGTGGCTGTGGACGTGCAGGTGAACCATGGACGCAGCATAGGCGAAAAAAAAGCGAAAATCAACCCTTGTGCCCTGGAAAATGTGTCCAGGGCACGGGGGAATATGGGACCGTTCGTTTAACCCATTGTTTTACAACATCATATAAAGTATCAAGGCCTGGTGGATATGAAGAGGGGGTGTTACCGGGATCCAGGTCACGAGATTTTCGCCAATCATCGTGAAGACAACGACTTGTTTCAGGGAGTATCAGGGCCTCGATGACGGGGACACATTTTCGAGGGCACAAGGAGTATCTTCTGGCGTCGGTAGGTGCCCTGGCGTACATTTTGCCACTGAAGTTCCGCGGGCGGGCAACCGGACCGAAATCCGGTTGCTCCGCGTGCGTGCCCTGCTGCAGATCTGCAGCCTGGCGGAATTTTTTACCCGATTCCCTCGGCTGTCCGCGCCCGGTCGCGCAGCGAGGGTAAGGAGGCGACTTCGAAGCCATGTCTTCCGAAGAACTCATCAGGCAAGATGACGTGACCATCCGTTTCGCCGGCGACTCCGGCGACGGCATGCAGCTGACCGGCACGCAGTTCACCGCGACGACGGCCCAGGTCGGCAACGACCTGGCGACCTTTCCCGATTTCCCGGCCGAGATCCGCGCCCCGGCCGGCACGCGGGCCGGCGTCTCCGGCTTCCAGATCCATTTCAGCTCCCGCGACATCTACACGCCGGGCGACGATCCCAGCGTGCTGGTGGCCATGAATCCCGCGGCGCTGATCACCAACTACAAGGATCTGAAGCCCGGCGGGATCATCCTGGTCAACACCGGCGCCTTCACCGAGGCGGACCTGAAGAAGGCGGAACTGGACAGCAACCCGCTGACCGACGGCACTCTTGCCGGCTACCGCGTCGTGGAGGAAGACATCAACCAGCGCACCATGGAAGCCCTGGCGGACATGGACCTGTCCAAGAAGGACAAGCTGCGCTGCAAGAACTTCTACACCCTGGGCATGGTGTACTGGCTGTACAGCCGTCCCCTGGAGCCCACCCTCAATTGGCTCAAGGAGAAGTTCAAGAACAAGCCGGAGCTGGCCGAGGCCAACATCCGCGCCCTGAAGGCCGGTTACAACCACGGCGAGCTGCTGCGCCTGTTCCAGGGCCATTACGAGGTCCCCAAGGTCGAGGACGCGCCCAAGGGGACCTACCGCAACATCATGGGCAACCAGGCCCTGGCCATCGGGCTGGTGGCGGGCGCGAAGCTGGCGGGGCTCAAGGCCTTTCTCGGTTCGTACCCCATCACTCCGGCCACGGACATCCTGCAGCACATGGCGCTGCTGAAGAACTATGACGTGGTCACATGCCAGATGGAGGACGAGATCGCCGGCATCTGCACGGCCATCGGCGCGTCCTTCGCCGGGCGGCTGGGCATGACCACGACCTCGGGTCCGGGCCTGGCCCTGAAGACCGAGGCCGCCGGCCTGGCCGTGATCACCGAGCTGCCCCTGGTGATCGTGGACGTGCAACGCGGCGGTCCCTCCACGGGCCTGCCCACCAAGGTGGAGCAGTCGGACCTGATGCAGGCCCTGTTCGGCCGCAACGGAGAGGCGCCCATTCCGGTGGTCGCCTGCGCCACGCCCTCGGATGCGTTCGAGTGCGCCGTCGAGGCCTGCCGCATCGCCGTGCAGTACATGACCCCGGTGCTGCTGCTGAGCGACAACTACATCGCCAACGGCGCGGAACCCTGGCTGCTGCCGGACATCGATTCCCTCGAACCGTTCCCGGTGGAGTTCACCACCGATCCCGAGGGCTTCTCCCCGTACAAGCGCGACGAGAAGCTGGCCCGCAACTGGGCCAAGCCGGGCACCCCCGGCCTGGAGCACCGTATCGGTGGTCTGGAGAAGGATGCGGTCACCGGCAACGTCAGCTACGATCCGGAGAACCACCAGAAGATGACCGAGATCCGCCAGGCCAAGATCATGGGCATCCGGGAGTCGATCCCCACGCCCGCGGTCCACGGTCCCGAATCCGGCGATCTGCTCGTGGTGGCCTGGGGCTCGACCATGGGCGCCACGCGCGCGGCGGTCGAGCGGCTGCAGAAGGAGGGGGCGTCCATCGCCCACCTGCACCTGCGGCACATCTGGCCGTTGCCCAAGGGGCTCGATGACATCTTCCGGAACTACAAGCGGATCGTCGTGCCCGAGATGAACATGGGGCAGCTGGCGCGCCTGCTGCAGGGCGAGTACCCCGATGCCCGCTTCGAGAAATTCAACAAGGTGATGGGCAAGCCCTTCCGGGCCCGTGAGCTCAAGGCGCACTTCGCCGAGATCCTGGAGGAAAAGTGATGAGTGAAGTTCAGCAGTTGAAGGCGAAGGACTTCAAGTCCGACCAGGAAGTCCGGTGGTGCCCGGGTTGCGGGGACTACTCCATCCTCAGCGGCATCCAGAACACCATGGCGGACCTGGGTATCCCCCGGGAGAACTTCGTGGTGGTTTCGGGCATCGGCTGTTCCAGCCGTTTCCCCTACTACATGGCGACCTACGGCATGCACGGCATCCACGGCCGGGCCAACGCCATCGCCACCGGCGTGAAGGTCGCCAATCCGGACCTTTCGGTATGGGTCATCACCGGCGACGGCGACGGCCTGTCCATCGGCGGCAACCACATGATCCACTCCCTGCGCCGCAACGTGGACCTGAAGATCGTCCTGTTCAACAACGAGATCTACGGCCTGACCAAGGGGCAGTACTCGCCGACGACCCCCGAGGGCACCAGGACCAAGACCAGTCCCTACGGGTCGCTGGATCATCCCTTCAACCCCATCCAGCTTGCGCTGGGCGCCGGGGCGACCTTCGTGGCCCGCACCATGGACGTCAATCCCAAGCACATGAAGGCGGTGCTGAAGGAGGCGGCCCTGCACAAGGGCGCGGCCTTCGTGGAGGTCTGGCAGAACTGCGTGATCTTCAACGACGGCGCCTACAAGGATTGGACGGAGAAGGCCGTCCGGGACGAGCGGACCGTCAACCTCGTCGCGGGCGAGAAGATGATCTTCGGCAAGGACAAGGACAAGGGTCTGCGCACCGACGGCTGCCACATCGAGATCTGCTCGGCCGAGGACGCCTCGGTCTGGGATCCCACCGTGGCGTCGCCCGGGCCGGCCTTCCTGATGTCCCAGCTGGACAACGATCCGGACATGCCCCGGCCCATGGGGGTGTTGCGCAGCGTGTCCAAACCCACCCTGGACGAGCAGGTGTGGGACCAGATCAACGACGTCAAGGGCAAGAAGGGCGAGGGCAGCCTGAAGGACCTGCTCTACACCCCCGACGTCTGGGAAGTGAAATAATTCCGGCCCGCACTCCGGTGAGGCCATAGACAACGCCCCGGTGATCCGCAGGGATCGCCGGGGCGTCCCTGTTTCCTGCCGGGGCGGTCATGCGGGTTAAAGGACCACCGGCAGCTGACCCTCCGGGTAGAGGCCCCGGGGATCGGTGCGTACGGACAGGGCGGCGATTTCCACCCCGGCGGACAGAACCTCGCGCAGGAGCCTCCCGTAGTCCGGGTCGATGGCGTCGGCGGGTCCGGCGCTGCGGGCGTCGGGCCGCTGGACGCAGAAGACCAGCAGGGCGCGGTCTCCGGCGGCCACCCGGTCGCGCAGCGCCCGCAGGTGCTTGCGGCCCCGCGCGGTGGGGGCGTCGGGGAAGATGGCGCGCCCGTCCCGGACCAGGGTGACGTTCTTCACCTCCACCCAGATTTTGTCGTCCACCAGGAAATCGGCCCGTCCGGAGCCGTCGGGATAGGCGACCTCGGCCTTGATCCGTGCGTCCGGCCGGATCCCCGGCAGCAGCCCCGCGGCTATGGCCTCGGCCGCCAGGTGGTTGGCGCGCATGGTGTTGACTCCCGCCAGGACCCCCGTGTCGGTTTCGGCCAGTTCCAGGGTCCAGGCCAGCTTGCGGCGGGGGTTGGCGGCCGGACTGAGCCAGACCGAGCCGCCGGGAACCAGGCAGCCGGTCATGCGTCCGGTGTTGTTGGTGTGGGCGATGGCGGGAGCGCCGTCGTCCATGACAACGTGCACCAGGAAGCGTTTTTCGCGCCGCGTGAAGCGGGCGTGGACGAGCGGCGGATCGAAGATCATGGCCGGGCGTATCCTTCGGGCGTTGCCGCACGGGGTGCGGCGGGTTATTCTTTTCCGGTCATGTCAGCCCATTCCCGGCAGGAGTGCAAATGAAACTTGGCGACTGGACCTTCCGCGCCTTTCACGACGGCCGCTTCAAGCTCGATGGCGGGGCCATGTTCGGCGTGGTGCCCAAGGTCATGTGGGAAAAGCACCACCGGGCCGACGAGGCCAACCGCATCGACCTGGACCTGCGCTGCCTGCTGGCCGAACAGGGCGACCGGCGCATCCTGGTGGACGTTGGGATGGGCGACCGCTGGGACGAGAAGAAGCGCGGCGTCTTCGCCATCGAGCGCCGGCCCAACCAGCTGGTGGCCGAGCTGGCAGAGGCCGGCATCACCCGCGAGTCGGTCACCGACGTGATCCTGACCCACCTGCACTTCGATCACGCCGGTGGCGCCCTGCGCGAGGGAGAGGATGGACAGCTCGAACCCACCTTCCCCAACGCGCGGCACTGGGTCCAGAAGCGCCACTGGGACTGGGCGGGGCATCCCTCCGAGCGCGACCGGGCCAGCTTCCGGCGCGACGACTTCGCGCTGCTGGATGAGGCCGGCCTGCTGGAACTGGCCGACGGATCCGGCGAGATCATGCCCGGGGTGCGGGTGACCCCCGTCAGCGGACATACCCCCGGACAGCAGGTGGTGGAGTTCCACACCGGCCAGGGCGCCGTGGCCTTCGTGGCCGACCTGATTCCCTTCCTTAGCCAGCTGCACGTGCCCTGGATCATGGGTTTCGATCTCAACCCCCTGCTGACGGTCACGGAGAAGAAGCAGTTCCTGACCCGGGCGGTGGACGAAGGCATCGTCCTGGTGTTCGAGCACGACCCGGTGCACGAGGCGGCCACCGTGACGTTCACCGACGGGCGTTTCCGGCCCGCAGAGGTCTTCACCCTCGCCGACGGTCCCAAGGGCGGCGGCGCATGAGCGGCTCGAACCTGGTCCCGGATCTGGGCAAGGCCCCCCTGCCGCCGCGCAAGCCGTCGTGGTTGCGCATGAAGCCCCAGGGAGGGGCGGCCTACAACGCCATGAAGACCCTGCTGCGGCAGGCCGACCTGAACACCGTGTGCGAGAGCGCCAACTGCCCCAACCGCGGGGAGTGCTTCGCCAGCGGGACGGCCACTTTCCTGCTGATGGGAGACGTGTGCACCAGGCACTGCACGTTCTGCAACATCCCCGGCGGCCGGACAGCCCCGCTGGATCCGGACGAACCGCGCCGGGTGGCCGGGACGGTGCGTCACCTGGGCCTGAAGTTCGCCGTGCTGACCTCGGTCAACCGGGACGACCTGCCCGACGGCGGCGCCGCCCATTTCGCCGCCACCATCGCCGAGATCCGCGCGCAGAACCCCGGCTGCGGCGTCGAGGTGCTGATCCCAGACTTCATGGGGGACGCGGAGGCCCTGCAGGTGGTCCTGGAGGCGGCCCCCGAGGTCCTGAACCACAACCTGGAGACGGTGCCCCGGCTCTACCCGGCCCTGCGCACCAGCGCCGACTACGCGCGCTCCCTGCAGCTCCTGCGGCGGGCGCGGGACTGGGCCGACACCCAGCGGGGGGGCATGAAGACCAAGACCGGCATCATGCTCGGCGTGGGGGAGGCCCCCGGGGAAGTGGTCTCCCTGCTCGAGGACGCCGTCGCGCACGGAGTGCAGATCCTGACCATCGGCCAGTACCTGCAGCCCTCCCACCGGCACCATCCGGTGCGGCGCTACGTGGAGCCGGAGGAGTTCGCCGAGTACGCCCGCATCGGCCGCGAGCTGGGCCTGGAGTGGGTGGAGTCCGGGCCCATGGTCCGCTCCAGCTACCATGCCCGCGAGCAGAGCGAGAACCTGACCCCCTGACCCGGAGCGAACCCCGGTGCCTGCCCTCGACTTCATTCGGACCACCCTCCTGGATTCCCGGTCTCCCGCCTGCTGGTGGAAGCACCCGGTCCAGGCCGCGCGTGTCGTCCTGGCCGCGGCGGAAAACGCCGGACTGAAGGCCGCCTCCGGGCTGGACCGCGGCGATGTCCGGGAGTGCCCGGTGTGCGGCTGGCGCGGTCGCCGCTTCCGCAACTTCCTGAGCGCGGACGAGGTCATCCGCGATTGCATCTGCCCGGTGTGCGGTTCCTTCGATCGCCACCGCCAGCTCGTGCTGGGCGTGCGCCGGGAACTGCAGGCCCGGCCGGGCCGGACGCCGGGGGTGATGGTGGGGTTCTCCCTTTCCTCGGCCATGCGCTTCCTGCTGGAGCACGAGGGACTGTCCCGTTGCTTCCGCACCGACTACGACCTGGACGACCGGCGCTTCCAGCCGGACTTCGTCACCGACCTGCGTCAGGCCGGCCTGGCCGACGATTCGGTGGAGTGGGTGTTCTGCAGCCACGTCCTGGAGCATATTCCCGAGCTGGACCTGTGCGTGGACGAGATCCTGCGCATCCTCGCTCCCGGCGGGGTGGCCTGGATCCAGGTGCCCTTCGAACCCGGGCTGGCCCATAGCCGCAGCATCCGCATCGATCCCTACCGGGCCCACGCCCACGCCTGGCAGTTCGCGCCCGATTTCGGCAACCTCATCCTGCGCCGGGGTTGGGAGGTCACCGAGGTGATCGCGGGCGAGGACCTGCCGCCGGAGGACCTGCCGCGCTACGCCATCGACCCCCGCGAGCGCTACTGGATCTGCCGGAAGCAGGCCTGATCGCCGGAATTGGCAACACCCCCGTTTCGGAATTGGTCCTCGCCGCTTCGCGGCTGCGGAGATTCCGAAACAGGGGTGTTCCCATGTCCGGCGGGGCACGGCCGCTCAAGCGGGGCGGCAAAATGCCGAATCCCTGGAGGAATAGCCGGATGGAAGCACCCAGGCGGGGAGGAAGCATGCACTCAGCGGATGTTTTCGCACAGATCGAGAAGATGGGCGACCTGCCCAGCCTGCCCCAGACCCTGCTGCAGATCCAGACCGTGGCCGAGGACGACAGCTCCAGCGCCGAGGATCTGGCCAGGTGCATCCTGAAGGACCAGGCCCTGACCATGCGGGTGATCAAGGTCGTCAACAGCGCCCTGTACCAGCGCAAGGGGCGGGAGGAGATCCGCTCGGTGCGGCGGGCGGTCATCGTCATCGGCTTCGAGACGGTGCGCAAGCTGGCGCTGGGCCTTTCGGTCTTCGACATGATGAGCAAGCTGTCCCGTTCGCCCTACCTGGCGGAGATCGGCCGGCACACCCTGCTGACCGCGGGTTTCGCCCAGATCCTTGCCGAGGCCTCCGGGCTGGTCCGTCCCGAAGAGGCCTTCGTGGCCGGATTGGTGCACGATATCGGCAAGGTCGTGCTGCTGGAGTGTTCACCCGCGGTAATGGATGCGGTCCTGGCCGACCAGGCGGCCGGCGTTCCCACCCTGGATGCCGAAAGAAGGCATTTCGGGCTGAGCCATGACCGGGCCGGACGCCGCCTGGCCGAGCGCTGGAACCTGCCGCGCGACATCATCGAGATCATCGGCGACCACCACGACATCGATCCTTTGCGGCCCCCGAAGAAACTCAGCCCCCTGATGGCGGTCATCGTCTACGCCAACGCCATGAGCCGTTTCGACGCGGGCGGTCAACAGGAGGATCGCTGCCAGCGCATCCTGCGCAAGGCCGGCAGGGTCCTGAAAATCCCCTCGGCGCGCATGGACGGAATCGTCGGCCAGGTGTCCGAGGGCCTGCAGGACCTGGCGCGTCGGGTAGGGTTCGACCTGGGGGACCTGGAGGACTACGGCCGCATCGTCAACGTGGACGGCAGCGTGAACGTGGCGCCGCGTGCGATGACTCCCGAGGAGATCGCCCGCCGCACCGCCCAGCAGTTGGAGCTGTACCAGCGCGTGGGGGCCGGCCTGGCCGGAGGCGGGAATCCCGGGGAGCTGCTGGCCATGGTCCTCGAAGGGGCGGTGGAGATCGTCGGTTTCGAGCGCGTGGTGCTGCTGACGGCCGATCGCGACGGAAAGGTCTTCCGGCCCCGCGCCTGGGCCGGTCCGGGCGCCGACCTGCTGGCGCCGGCGCTCGGTTTTCCCATTGCACGCCACGTCGGGCCCCTGGCCCGCGCCCTGCTGGAACACCGGTCCTTCCACGTGCCCCGGGCCGCCAGTTCGGCCTACGGGGACCAGGCCGGCGGCGCATTGCTGGAGATCGCCCGCTGCGCGGGCTATGCCGTGGCCCCGGTGCCTGTGCCGGACGGCGGTCCGGCCGGCGTCCTCTACGGCGATAGCGGCGCCGGCGGCGACGACGTGGCGGCCGAGCAGGCCGCCGAGCTGACGGGCCTGGCCCAGCAGATCGGCCTGATCCTCTCGACCATGGTGCAGCCTGCCTGATCCCCGGGTGCGGGTTACTTGATCAGGGCCATCCTGCCCGTGCGCGCCTTCCGGCCATCCTGCAGCAGATAGATGTAGGCACCGCTGGCCACGCGCCGGCCGGAATCATCCTCGCCATTCCAGATGATTTCATGTTTCCCCATCGCCATCATTTCCGAGTCCAGGAGGCGGCGTACCAAGCCACCCTTGATGTCGAATATGGCCAAGGTGACGGGTCCCGGGGAGTCCATGGTGAAATGGATGGTGGTCATGGGGTTGAAGGGATTCGGGGCGGCGAAGACGGGGTCCTGTTGCGGGACGGTCGGGGCCGGCAGCCCGGCCTGCGGTTGATCCCAGCCCGTGAGCCTCCAGGTCTGGAACGACGCGGCGTCCTTGGCCGTGGACAGCTTCTCGAAAACGAAGCTCGCCGTGGCGGTGCGGCCATCGGGGGTCAGGGCCCGGCAGCGGTACGTATAATAGCCTGAAGGGGCGGAGGCGGGGACATCCTGGACCAGATCGGGCCAGGTATAGGTGCCGGCTTCAAGGTCGAAGGTCGGCGGGGAGTGGATCGTGCGTATGGAGCCCGTTGGCAACACCACATCGATCACGCCGTCGACCAGCAGGGCCTCCGGCGTTTCCAGGGTCACGGAGAACGAGAAGCTGCCACCGGTGGCCGGAATGGTAACGGGCAGCGACGCCGCCGTCATGGACAGCTTGAGGTCGGGTATCCATCCGCAGTCCGGCACGTAGACACGGTTGCCGCAGATGATATGGCCGCCTGTTTCCCCCACGCCGGTGGAACCGCCTTGAGCCTGGCCGATGTAGCGGGGGGAGGAGGGATCGGAGATGTCGAAGAGCTTCAGGCCGGTGGGGGAGTTGGCCGCCATCTGGTTGCCCAGGATCGCCGCGTTATTGAAATCGCCCTCGAGGACCGGGGAAAGCAGGGTCAATCCCGCAGCGGGGGGATATCCCGCCAGTTGCAAATTCCCGCTCCGATAGATGATGACCAGGAACTTGCGATCCCAGGAGAGGGAGGCGACCGTTTCGGGCAAGACGGTATGGGATTGCTGGATGGGGTGGCGAGGATCGGTGTAATCGACTGATTTCAGGGTGGTCGAATCCCCTTCGACGTAGTAGAAGCGGCGGCCCGACCAGGCACCTTTGAGGTAGTAGTTGTCCTTGATCGATACCGTGCTGACAACCCGAATATCGGTGGTGTCGGAGAAATCGTAGGCTTCCCACACGCCACCACCGGTATTGAGGATGGCGATATCGCCGAAGTTGTTCCTGATCCCGCCCAGGGAGCCGAAATCCACGATCCGGGTCAAGGTTCCCGAATCGTCGATACGATAGCCCAGAAGATCAACTGGACTGGTGCAGGAGTTGTCATGGTACCTGGCCACCCACAGGGCATCTTCCCCGTACCCGGCGATCACCGACATGGGCAGGCTGGCGGCGGTGGTCAGGGTATTCAGATCGAATATGGAAAAGGCGTACCAGCAGCCCCAGCAGTTCTCCGGGTCGTCGCTGCAGTCGATGCTGGAGGATACAAGCCAGCGATCGTGCCAGATCGTGGGGCGGTGATTGCCGGAGGTGCTGAGGATCTTGACGGGCGCCAGGGGATCCTGGAGATCGTAGATGTTGTAGTCGGTAATGTCGTAGGAACCGCCTCCTGTGGAATTGAACCAGGTATGCTTGGATTCGGTCCAATACCGGCCGGTCAGCCATCCCGAAGTGGACCAGCAGGATGTCTGGTATTGGTCGTAATAACATTCGCCCCCCTGGGGGA
>JALUJS010000290.1 GCA_027056825.1 Candidatus Krumholzibacteriia bacterium
TATCTCGATCCAGGTCATGGGTCCGTCCGTATTCTGGAGTCACGGGTTACCCCGGATCATTGCATCGCTACGTGATTCAATCATCCTGGGTAAAGAAGCCAAGCTAGCTTACCTGCCCGACATCGCAAAGTTGAATTAATAATACAAAAACGGTATGCTTTTTTCGCTTGACCCATCATCCGGGATCATAAGGAGGGAAAACAGATGATCACCTGGAACTTTCCGCACCACCTGCGCAAGGCCATTTGGGTCTTGTCCCTCGTCCTCGCCCCCTGCCTCACCGCCTCTCCTGCTTGCTCGGCTGTGGCCTACTACCGCCTCGACAACGTGGTGCTCCAGGAGGGCAATGCACTCATGACCGGCGTTTTTTCCTGGTCTTACGCGCCTGGTGATTTCCAGAACGGGATCGGGCAGTTCCTGACCCTCGACATTCCTTTTACCGCCCATGACCAGACGGACCTGACCATCGTGTTCGACATCACCAAGTCCATCGAATTCACCCTGCCCGGCAATTTCCACGACGACGGGGTTGACATCACCCTGTTCCTGCTGCAACCCCTGACCCCGACCACCGGCGCGGATCTCGACCTGACCCGCAGCGTCTACGACATCGGCGGCAACGGATTCCATGCCGGATCCTTCGTCAGCGGCAGCATCCAGCCCACGCAGGCGGCCGCCATCGACGGCCGGACCGTGGCCGGACTGTCCGCCCCCGTCCTGGAAAGCTATCCCAATCCCTTCAACCCCCTGCTGAACATCTCCTTCGTGCTGCAGAAGGACACCCGCGTCCGTATCGGGGTCTATGATATGGCGGGGAGACTGGTGCGTCCCCTCGCCACACCCGACGTTGCCACGGCAGGCCGGTTCACGACCACCTGGGACGGCAGGGACGCCTTCGGGCGCGCCGCAGCCTCCGGTCCCTACCTCATCCGGCTGGACACCGCAACGGGGACATCCGTCCGGAAAGTCCTGCTGGCCAAGTGAGGCATGTATCGGCCCTGCCCCTGGGCCCGGGCCAAGAAGTGCTGGAACACCGGAGAAGAAACCGGGTAGAATCCATCCTCGCGAATCCGGCCCCGCCCGGGGCGCCCCGGTGGGTGACGTGCACGGGGCTGATGCATGGATCACGTGCTCCCCGCACTGCCGGGGAGCCGGCAACGGGGAATGCACATGATGAAAATCCTGGTTACCGTCCTCCTGCTGGTGAGCCTGGCCTTTCCCGCCGCCCAGACCGGGTGCGCGGGCAAGCTACCCCGCCGCCGCTCGAAACCGCCCCGGCAGACCACGCCGCAGGAAACGCGTCTGCCCGAGTCCCACGGCGACGGTCTGAAGATGTCGGAGCTGGATGTCCCCATCATCCCCCGTCTGGGCCTGGGCTTCCCGCCCAAGAAGACCGACTACTACTACCTGTTCCCCAAGTGCGGGTTCGGGATGGTGCGCCTGAACGTGCGCTGGCAGCTGCGCGAACCGACGCGCGGCAGCTACCAGTGGGCCGGCCTGGACGCCCGGATCCGCGCCCTGCAGGACCTGGGCCTGGACGTCATGCTGACCCTGGAGTCCAGCAGCGAATGGGGCACCAAACCCACCAAATACACCGCCGCCAACCAGGTCCCGGCGCGCATGAGCGACTGGATGGAGTTCGTGACCCGGCTGGTCGAGCACTACGACGGCGACGGCGTCCAGGACATGAAGGGTCTGAAGCGCCCGGTCAAATACTACCAGTTCGCCAACGAATGGCCCGCCAAGCGCAACCGCAGCGGTGGCTGGACCGGCACCATCGACGAGCTGATCACCTACCTCAACGCCTCCTACGACGCGGTCAAGGCGGCCGACCCCAAGGCCCCGGTGATCCTGGGCGGCATCGCCTCCATCGGGCTGGACGTCATGGTGCTGCAGGCCGGCGAGGGGAACTACACCGCCCGCCCCTCCTACAGCCCCCAGGCCAAGGAGGTCCTGACGGTGGACAGCGTGCGGCGCGACCCCCGGGCCAAGCAAATGGTCGCCGACCGCGAGAAGGTGCTCAGGAACGCCCGCTACGACCTGGTGGACCTGCACCTGTACGGGCCGGTGGCCTACAACCAGTACCGCATCGCCCGCATCCGCGAGACCGTGGGCGATGTGCCGCTGGTCTGCACCGAGGGCGGCGGCCCGAACCTGGCCTACGACTCCGACATCACCCCGGACGAGCATTTCCTGACCGTCTTCGACTGGAACCTGGACGGCTTCGCGCGGGACATGAAGTTCATGACCTGGCTGTCGTTCTTCGCCCAGGAGTACGGTCCCAAGAGCAGCGTCACCTGGGGCAACTCCCGGTTGCAGCTCATCGGAACCGACCGCAAGCCCAACGGCGGGTTCTGGGCCTACCACCTGCTGGCCCGCGCGCTGGACGGCATGACGAAGGTGGAGAAACCCGGGGACGGGCTCTACATCATCCGCCGCTCCGGCAAGCCGGACGTGTTCGTGGGCTGGAAGACGCCCGGCCGCAGCACCTACCGCCTGCCGCAGGGTTTCGAGGCCACGAAGGTTGTGACCGTCACCAACGCCCGCGAAGGTCTGTACCAGGTCCAGGCCGCCCCGGCCGACGGCGTGATTCCCCTGGGACCGCTGCCCACGGTGGTGGGCGTGGACGTGCCCTGAGCCGCGAACACCCGCCGTTGACGCAACGAACCCCCGCGGCTGCTCCGCGGGGGTTCCGTGCGACTGCCGGTGGGGTCCCGCAGAGGCGGGTTCTCAGGAATGCCTGCCGATCATCTCCAGCAGGGCCGCGGCGTTGCGCTCGACGTCGTACTGCTCGGCGATACGCTCACGTCCGGCCCGGCCCAGGGCGGCGGCCCGATCCCAGTCGGCGAAGATCGTCCGGATGGCCGCGGCGATGGCGTCGCTATCCCCCGGCTCGGTGAGGAATCCGGTCACCCCGTCCTCCACCAGCTCGGGAATCCCCGAAACCCGGGACGTGATCACCGGCCGGGCGTGGGCCAGGGCCTCCATCAGCACCACGGGGATACCCTCGGTGCGCCCCTCCTTGCCCACCACCGACGGCGCGACCACCAGGTGGGACCACTGGTAGGCCTCGTGGATGACCTCGGCGGGCTGGGCCCCCTCGAAGGTGATGCGGTCGGCCAGACCCGCCTCGTGGGCCTGGGCCTCCAGGTCCGGGCGCACGCTGCCGTCACCGATGATGCGGCACTCCCAGGGCAGCGAGTCCCCGATTTGGGCCAGGGCGGCAATGAGCCTGTCCACGCCCTTGCGCGCCAGCAGGGAACCCACGTAGAGGATCCGCAGCGGCCCCTCGCCCACCGGCTCGGGCCCCGGCGCAGCCGTGGTGGCCGGGTCGACCCCGCAACGGATGACCTG
>JALUJS010000291.1 GCA_027056825.1 Candidatus Krumholzibacteriia bacterium
CCCAGCGCCCGCGAGGCGCCGAAGGGACTTTCGAGGGTGTCCACCAGCACCGGCCGGACCGCCCCCAGGGCCGCGGCCACCTCCGGAGTGGTCACCAGCATACGCCGCGGATCCTCTTCCAGGCGCGGCAGGACCCGGTCGCGGGGCTCGTTCAGATAGCGGGGGCTGTCCAGATAGAACAGGGTCAGGGGAACGGGCATCTCGCACAGGACGACACCGGCCGGTTCCAGCCGCCGCGCAGCTTCGGCCAGGAACGGCTTGCCGGAGCGAAAGGCGTTCTCCAAAGGAACAAGGTGGCCGAACCAGGCCAGGTACATCACCGCCGCCGCGGCGACCACGCCGCCGAAAAAACGGTCGAAGTCGGCACTGTAAAGGCCTCGCACGGCGATGACACCCGCCGCCAGCCCCGCAATTCCCGCCAGCAGGAAAGGTGTCCGTGGCACGCCCGGAAACACGAACGGAAGCCCACCGAAAACGACCGCGGCGCCCGCGACGAACCATGCCGTGAGCCGGGCCATGGTTCGCGTGAAACGGTCTGCGCGGCTTTCCGGCCCGAACCACGCGGTCCAGGCTCCGGCAGTCATCAGGGCCATGGCCGGATACAGGGGCAGCAGGTAGAAGCTCCGCTTGGACGAGGAAGCAAAGGAGAAGAACAGGAATCCTCCGACCGCCCACCAGAGCAGCACCCGCCAGGTGCGCTCCCGCCGCCGCCGCCAGGCCAGGCGGGTGGCCGCGGCCAGCAGAAGGAGCCAGGGCACGGTTCCGGAAAGCTGGGGAATGTAGAACCAGAAGGGGTGCGTCGGCCAGGTTCCCGTCAGTTCGTCCCTGCCCATCCGACCCAGCAGTTCCGTACGCCACACTTCGCGCGCCTCGGGCACCCGCTCCATCACGGCGACGAACCAGGGCAGCACGATGGCAGCCGACAGAATCACCATGAACAGCACCAACGGCCAACGGGGCCACCGCACTCCCGCCCGCCAGAACAGGGGCACGGCGATGAGGACCAACACCGGCAAACCCACAGGCCCCTTGGCCATGATGACCATCGCCAGGGCGGCCGTCGTCATGAGCCACCAGACCGGGGAGGCCCTGCCCCGGTCCGGATCCCGGTCCCGGACCAGGCGCACCATGGCCACGGCCGCCAGCATCATCACCGCGGTCAGGACCGTGTCCATGAGGGTGTGGCGACTCATGTCCAGGAAGGAGTACATCGTGGCCAGGATCAGCCCCGCCCGCAGGGCCGTGCGGCGGTCGAAAAGCATCACCCCCAGGCCCCATGTGCAACCCACAACCATGAGCATGGAAAACACGCTGGTCAGATCGCCGGGCAGTTCGTCGCGGCGACCGGTCAGCTTCACCAGGCCTGCCGTGACCCAGTACATCAGCGGGGGCTTCGTGAGCAGGGCCCGCGTCCGCAGACGGGGCACCAGCCAGTCTCCGGTGTCGGCCATGGTGCGGGCCACGAGGGCGCGGTCAACGTCGTCATACCGGCCGCGGTGGGGAGTCCCGTCCAGTCCGTAAAGCATCAGGACGGCCGCGAAGAGCAGGACCGCCGCCAGGGTCAGCCACCGGCCCGCCTTGAATTCCATCCGGGGCATGATCTATCCTTGGGCACGGGTTTCGGGCGCCGGGTCGTTTTCCGGCGTCAAAGATCCCTGTTGCGGTTTCCAGCGTCAATACCGATGGTTGTAGCGTCTCTTTTCCATATGGAGCGGATCATGGAAGCCTTGAGCGTCGTCATTCCCGTCTACAACGAGGAGGCCTGCCTCGATGGCCTGCTGGCCGAGGTGCGCGCCGCGGTGGGCGATGACCCGGACCGCGTGGAGGTCCTGGTGGTGGACGACGGCAGCACCGACGGTACGGCCGGGATCCTCCGCCGCTGGCTGGAGGAATGGCCCGCTCTGCGGGTGCTGACCTTCGCGGCCAACGCCGGACAGTCGGCCGCCATGGCCGCGGGTTTCCGCGCCGCAAGCCATGACCACGTGGTGGCCATGGATGGGGACGGCCAGTCGGACCCGGCGGACATCATGAAGCTTGCCTCGCGTCTGGACGAGTTTCCGGTGGTCTGCGGGTACCGCGCCGAACGGCGCGACACCTGGAGCAAGCGCTGGGGATCGCGCCTGGCCAACGCCGTCCGGCGTCGTGTGACCGGGGACACCATCATCGACATCGGCTGCTCGCTCAAGGCCTTCCACCGCGAACCCCTGCAGAAGATCCCCTACTTCGAGGGCAGCCACCGCTTCCTGCCCGTCCTGCTGGCCATGCAGGGCTGTTCCATCACGCAGGTTCCGGTGCATCACCGCCCGCGCAGCGCCGGGACCAGCAAGTATTCCAACTGGGGCAGATTGAAACGGACCTGGGTCGATCTGCTGGGAGTGCGCTGGCTGCAGAGCCGCGCCCTGCGCTACCTGGTGAGCGAGGACAGCGCCCACCACCAGGCCGCCGGAAGCCAACCGGCCGCAACGGACACCGCCGTCCGCCACCGCGCCGCCGCCGAGTAACCGGTCAGGCCGCCCTGCGGATCCAGCGGTCGTAGAGGGACAGCAGCACCACCGAGACCATGGCCAGTCCCGCGAAGATCACCCACATCACCCCGGGCTTGTCCACGCCCCCGCGCGCAACGGGGCCGAAATGCTGGTACAGCACCCCGCTGAGCAGGCCGCCGAAGAGGTTGCCCAGGGCCACGCACCAGTAGAAGTACCCCATGTACATGCCCACCTTGTCCGGCGGCGCGATGCGCCCGGCGTACTCCTTGGAGCGGGGGCTGGCCAGCATCTCGCCCACCGAGAAGACCAGCACCGCCAGCACGATGACCCAGCCCCCCTGGCCCACCAGGTAGAGCAGGAAGCTGATCACGGTGATGAAGCTGCCCAGGATGATGCAGGTCAGAGGCGCCAGGCGACGAACCATCCAGGCGATGGCCACCTGGCCGACGATGATGCCCAGGGCGTTGAGGTTGATCAGGTGTTCCGGCTTGACCTGGCCGTGCTCCAGCACGGCGCGGCCCCACTGGCTGGTGTCCAGGCCCAGGCCCTGCGCGATGCCCGTGATCCAGTGTGCCGCGGGCGTGAGGCTGCGGATCAGGTCGCTGGTATCCGCGTAGTCGCGGATGTACTCGGGCAGGGTCATGAAGATCTGGTTGAAGCTGGTCCAGAAGAAAGCCATCAGGACCAGGAAGACCAGATAGCGCCCCTCCCCCACGCGCATGGGCTCGAGCAACCACGGCCGGTGGGAGCCGGCCGCGCGCGTCATCCGGCGCGCGGGAATATCCCAGACGAAATTGAGAAGGATCCAGCCCGCCGCCGCCGGCAGGTAGACCGCCGGCTCCAGCCACTTGCTGCCCAT
>JALUJS010000292.1 GCA_027056825.1 Candidatus Krumholzibacteriia bacterium
CGTCAATGTCTTCAGATTGACAGCCATGATCCGTCCTCCTTTCCTAGGACCTTACGCCCAGCAGGTTGATGTCCTTGATTTCGCCGCCGGAGGCGACCTTCTGCAGATCCTCGATGACCTGCGCCACTTGGCGCAGGTCGAAGTCGCGTCCGCCGAGGCCGTAGATGTAGCCGCGGACCGGGACCTTCTGCCCGTACATGGCCGAGCGGACCTCGGTGAACACCGGGCCGCCGAAACCGCCGAAGCTGGCCGAGCGGTCGAGCACGGCCACGGCCTTGCGGCCGGCGAGCTTCTCGGCGATGTAGGCCGCCGGGAAGGGCCGGAACATCCGCACCTTCAGCAGGCCGGCCTTGACGCCCTTGGCGCGGTACTCGTCGATGACGTCCTTGGCCGTCCCGGCGCTGGAGCCCAGGATCACCATGACCAGGTCGGCGTCGTCGAGCATGTACTCCTCGCAGAAGTCGTAGTGGCGGCCGGTCAGCTCGCCGTACTCCTCGCTGACGGACTTGACCACCTCGGCGGCCCTGGCATAGGCGGCCAGCTGGTCGGCCTTGTGCTCGAAGTAGTAGTCGGTCAGGTCCAACGGACCCACGGTGATGGGGTTCTCCACGTCCAGCAGGGCGTAGGCCGGCTTGTAGTCCCCGATGAACTTGTAGGCCGCATCGTCCGGCAACATGTGCAGGGCGTCGGCGGTGTGACTGATGATGAAGCCGTCGTAGGTCACCATCACCGGCAGCCGCACGTCGGGGTGCTCACCGATGCGCCAGGCCATGACCGCATTGTCGTAGGCCTCCTGGGCGTTCTCGCTGAACAGCTGGATCCAGCCTGCGTCGCGGCCGCCCATGCTGTCGCTGTGGTCGCAGTGGATGTTGATGTTGCCGCTGAGGGCGCGGTTGACCAGGGCCATGCAGATGGGCAGGCGCAGCGAGGCGGTGATGTAGACGATCTCCCACATCAGCGCGAAGCCGGCGCTGCTGGTGGCGGTGAAGGTTCGCGCGCCCGCGGCGGCCGAACCCACCGCGGCGCTCATGGCCGAGTGCTCGCTCTCGACGAGGATCATCTCCGTGTCGATCTCGCCGTTGGCCACGAACTCGGCGTACTTGTGCATCATCTCGGTCTGGGGCGTGATCGGGAACGCGGACGCCACGTGAGGCCGGGCCTGCTTGAAGGCGTAGGCCACCGCTTCGTTTCCCGACAGCGCCATGAGTTTCTGTTCCATGACTCGTTCCTTTCCGGCGCTGGTGGCCTACTTCTCCTCGCGAACCATGACCAGGGCGGACTTGCCCTTCTTGGCCGGGGGACATTCGTGGGCGCAGATGCCGCAGCCCTTGCAGTGGTCGGCGATGATGCCCTTCATGATCGGTTTGGAACCCGAGGTGTCGATCTCGATGGCGTCATCGGGGCAGTAGATCCAGCAGAACATGCAGTTGATGCAGTTGTCCTCGATGAACTCCGGCACGAAGGTGCGCCAGTCGCCCGTCTTGTAATCATGGGCGTTGCCCGCCTCGCGGATGATGCCGCCGGTGTGCAACTGGGAATTCGGCAGGAAACTCATTCCGTCACCAGCTCCTTGTTGGCCCGGTCGACCGCAGCCAGGTTGCCGTCGATGATCATCTGGGAGAACTTGCTGCTCAGCCTGTTGACCAGGGCGTTCTTCAGATCCTCGACGCTCATGACATCCTTGACCGCCAGCAGGGCCCCGATCATGGGCATGTTGGGGATGGGGCGGCCGATGGTGTCCAGGGCGATGCCGGTGGCGTCCACGGTCGCGACCTCCGCGCCCTTGACGCCCAGCTTCTCCTTGATCACCGCGGGGGATTCGGTGGTGTTGACCACGAAGACGGTGTTCTCGTCCGTGCCGGCGGTCACGCCCGCGGCGGGTGAATCCAGCAGGGTGGGATCCAGGACGATCACGAAGCCCGGCCGCTCGATCATGCAGTGGCGGCGGATGGGCCGGGAAGAGATGCGCGTGTAGCCGCGCATGGGAGCGCCGCGACGCTCGGGTCCGTACTCGGGAAAGCCCTGCCCGTACAGACCGGTGTCCAGCACCGCTTCGGCGAGAAACATGGCCGCCGTCTTGGCGCCCTGTCCACCCCGCGCGTGCCAACGGATTTCAACCATCTGGTCCGTCGTGGCGGCGGTATTCTGGGAACTCATGGAGATCACTCCTTTGATGGAAATTCGGGTGGCCGGAGGCTAGATTGCGGATCCTCCGGCGGGTCAAAAGTAGTCCCCCCGGCAGGGGGAAACAAGGGAAACCCCTTGGTTCCCTGGCATCATCCGATAATGATGGCGACTATCAATTGGAATGGGTTATGATGGCCCGGCAACGGGACCATCGAGGGGAGGAACCGCTCCGGTGTCAGAGTCGAATTTCACCATCACCATGCGCCTGGACGGGCGCGCGAGCGAATACATCCTGGGGCCCCTGGCGGGCCTGGAGCTTTGCCGGTTCGTCCCCCATCCCCCGCCGGTTTACGTCCTGGACCAGGCGGTGGCCGATCTGCACGCGCCCTGGCTGGAACAGATCCAGGCCGCCTGCGACGACCAGGACCCCGCGGTCATCACGCTCCCGGGGGGCGAGGCGTCCAAGACCTTCTCCTTCCTCGAGGAGTTGACCGGCCGGCTGGCCGGATTGGGCGTCTCCCGCGATCGTACCCTGGTGGCCGCCGGCGGCGGCGCGGTGCTGGACTGCGCGGGCCTGGCCGCGGCCCTGTGGCGCCGGGGCATGAACTTCGTGTCCATCCCCACCACGCTGCTGGCCATGGTCGACGCCTCCATCGGGGGCAAGACCGCCATCAACGCCGCGGGCCTCAAGAATCCCGTGGGCTGCTTCCATCCGGCCGCGGGTATCATCTCCGACCCGGGCTTCCTGCTCACCCTGCCCCGCCGCGAGTGGCGCAACGGCATGGCCGAACTGGTCAAGGCCGCGGCCATCGGGGACCCGGTCCTGTTCGAGATGCTCCACCGTTCCCGGCCCCGACTGCACAACCTGCTGGCCAGGGGCGACGACCGGGAACCGGTGCACGGTATTCTCGGCGTCATCGACTGGAAGCTGTGGATCGGGCGGGCGGCCGCCGTCAAGGCGCGCATCGTGGAGCAGGATTTCCGGGAGCAGGGCCTGCGGCGCAGCCTGAACCTGGGCCATACCCTGGGCCACGCCCTGGAAGCCCTGTCCCAGGACGGTCCGGAGCCCCTGGGCCATGGCGAGGCCGTGGCCATCGGCATGGCGGTGGTGTTCCGGATCGCGGCCGAGCGCGGGCTGTGCCCCCTGGACGCGGCGGTGCGGATGATCGAGATCCTGGAGGCCTGCGGCCTGCCCACCCGCTGCCCCGCCCCCCCGG
>JALUJS010000293.1 GCA_027056825.1 Candidatus Krumholzibacteriia bacterium
TGGGGTCCCTGCCCAGTTCTCTTTGGTCCTCAAAACGCTCTTGCATCAACCGCATCCCTTGGCGAGGAAGTGGATCGGCGATCCGACTATCAATCCGTCTGCACCCCGGGCGAAATCAGGGGAGCAGGTCCATCTGCAACTGTGCCAGGAACAGCAGGAATTCGTCCCACAGGCCGCCGTCCTCGCAACCCTCGAGACCGGTCTTGTCCTCGGCGAAACCGTAACCGTCACCCGCAGCGCCGGGATCCCCGTCACTGCCGTCGTCGGTGGCGCCGAAGGTGGTCACGACATCATCGCCGCCCGCGGACGCATCATCCGAAACGACTTCCTGATCCCCGGCCGTGGCGACGCTGGCATGCAGCGATGGCAAAGCCACGCTCCACATACCCAGGAACACCAGCATCAGAATGGCCCTTTTCATGGTCCCTTCCTCCAATTGAAACAACCCGCCGGCTGAATCGGGATCCGGCCTCGAGCGCCCCTCCCGAATCCGATTCCTCCACTTGAAACTATAGTTACGGAAAACCTGACCTTTCGTCAACTGTCGACTTCCGGTTGGGTTTGCAAACCGTACTTGGTGATTTTCTTGTAGAGGTTGCTGCGCTGCATCCCCAGCGCCTCAGCCGTACGTGAGACATTATACAGGTTCTCCCGCAGCTTGTGTTGGAGAAAGGCCGCCTCGCTGCGGGCCTTGAACTCCTGGAAATCCCGGCAACCCAGCAAGTCCGCCTCGAGGCCCGCCTGGGCGGATGCCGGGCGCAACAGGGGCAGATCGCCCGGACGCACCGGGTCGTGAGGGGCCATAATGAGCAGTCTTTCCACAAGGTTGCGCAATTCCCGCACGTTGCCGGGCCAGGAGTATTCGCGCAGGATCGCCAAGGCGTCAGGGGAGAACTTCAGGGGTTTGAGCTTGAGGCTGCGGGCCAGGTCGGCCATGAACCAGTCCAGCAGCAGTTCGATGTCGCCGCCCCGCTCCCGCAGGGGCGGCAAATGGATGGACAGGACGTTGAGCCGGAAAAAGAGATCCTGGCGGAAACCGGCTTCGGGGTCGGTCAGGTCGCGGTTGGTGGCCGCGATGATGCGCACGTTCACCTCCCGGGTCTCGTCGCCGCCCACCCGCTGGAAGCGACTCTCCTCCACCGCCTTGAGCACCTTGGCCTGGGCCTGCTCGTTCATGTCCCCGATCTCGTCGAGAAAGAGGGTGCCGCCGTCGGCCTGTTCGAACTTGCCGGTGCGGGGACGGTCGGCACCGGTGAAGCTGCCCTTCTCGTGGCCGAACAGTTCGCTCTCGACCAGGTCGCGGGGAATGGCCGCGCAGTTGACCTCCACCAGGGGATGGTCCGCCCGCGCGCTGGCCCTGTGGATGGCCCGCACCACCAGTTCCTTGCCCGTGCCGTTCTCGCCGGTGATCAGGACCGTGGCCTCGCTCGGGGCCACCTTGGCGATGAACTCCTTGACCTCCAGCATGGCCGGGCTGTCGCCGATCAGGGGAACCTCCGGCACGAGCTGGTCCTGCAGGACGCGGTTGGAGCGCACGACCTTCTGGTGGCCCAGGCAGTTGGCGATGGTCAGCAGCATCCGGGAGCGGTCCAGGGGTTTCTCGAGAAAGTCGTAGGCGCCGCGCCTCACCGCCTCGACGGCGGTCTCGATGTTGCCGTGACCGGAGATCACGATCACCGGGATGTCCAGCCCCCGTTCCTGCAGGGCCTTCTGGACCTCGAAGCCGTCCATGCCCGGCATCTTGATGTCCAGCAGGATCAGGTCCGGCCCGGCCTCGGCGGCCAGCTGCAGGCCCTCGGCTCCGGAGGACGCCTTCAGGACCTTGTATCCCTCGTAGCCGAGGATCTGTTCGAGCGTATCGCGGATGGCGGTTTCGTCGTCGATGACCAGGATCTTCTGCACGGTGGTCCTTTCGGGAAACGGGTGGGTCCCCTTGCCACGACCGGGGCGCTGCCGCACATTGTGCCCCAAGCGGCGCCCGCGCGCCACCCGGAACCGGAAAAGAGGGAACGTCACGTGAAGAAGATGGTGTACAGCCTGACCCCTGACGAGCTTACGGCCGCGGTCGCCGACCTGGGCCAGCCCCGGTACCGCGCCGACCAGGTCCGGCAGTGGCTCTACGGGAAACGGGTGACCGCCTGGGACGCCATGACCAACCTGCCACGGGACCTGCGGGAGAGCCTCGCCGGACGCTTCGCCCTGGAGCGGCCGGCCCCGGTCGAGCGCCAGGTCTCCCGGGACGGCACGCGCAAGTTCCTGTTCGCCCTGGCCGACGGCGCCACCATCGAGAGCGTGATCATCCCCATGGCCGACCACGCCACCTTCTGCATCTCCAGCCAGGTGGGCTGCGCCATGGCCTGCCGCTTCTGCGCCACCGCCCGCGGCGGCCTGGTGCGCAACCTGGAGACCGGCGAGATCATCCTGCAGGTCCTGTCCCTCATGGACGACCTGCGCGACGACCCCTTGCCGAACGTGACCGCCGGCCATCCCAACGTGGTCTTCATGGGCATGGGTGAGCCCCTGGACAACCTGGACGCGGTGGCCCGCAGCATCGGCATCATGCTGGACCCGCGGGGGTTGGGGCTGTCGCGGCGGCGGGTGCGCATCTCCACCAGCGGTCCGGGGCCGGGCCTGCGCTCACTGCTGGCGTCGGACCTTGACGTCGGGCTGACCCTGAGCCTCGGCGGGGCCGACGACAGCGCCCGCAAGGCCGTCATGCCCGTGCCCGGTCGCACCTCCGTTCGCGAAGTCCTGGACCTCGCCGAACGCTACGGCAAACGGACCGGCCGCCGCGGCACCGTGGCCTGGGTCCTCATCGCGGGCAGGACGGACACGCCGGAGCAGGCGGAGGCCCTCGGACGGTTGCTGGCCCGGCGTCCCTTCAAGGTGAACCTCATCCCCCTGAATCCCCTGGACGATGACGCCCTGCAACCCGCCGGCCACGCCGACACCCTCGCCTTCCAGGCCATCCTCAAACGGCACGGCGTGGACGCCTTCATCCGCGCCAGCGGCGGCCGGGACATCGCGGCGGCCTGCGGCCAGCTGCGCCGCCGGCGCCTGGGCTGACCACTCCGGTTCCCCGCTCCCCACAAAAAAGCCCCGGCCGCAAGGCCGGGGCCGAAGCACGGACAACCGCCGGATCAGATCACGTCCGCCAGGGTCGTCTCCTCGAGGGCGCCGGTCAGGGCGTCCTGGGCCCTGCGCCAGACCGCGGCGACCTGGCAGGTATCGACATCCTTGCAGGGATCGACCTTGCGCAGGCAGTGGTTCAGGGCGATTCCCCCCTCGCAGACCTCGACCACTTCGCGCAGGGTGATGTCCGCGGCGGGACGCCCCATGCTGAAACCGCCCTTGACGCCGCGATGGGACTTGACGATGCCGGCCTGGGCCAGCATCTGGAAGATCTTGGCGAGGAAAGCCTCGGAGACCTCGCAGGCCGCTGCAATGGACTTCAACTGGACGGGCTCGGCCTGACTGCGGCCGGCCAACTCCTGGAGTCCCCTGATGGCGTATTCGGTCTGCCTGGTGATCTGCAGCATATCGTCATTACCTCCGTGGGGGTGCGGTTGGCCCTCCGCGCCTAATTAGGTCAATTTCCGACTTGATGTCAAACCCCGGGCATCCCTGCCGTTTTCAACACCTTTTCCGTCAGCCGGGAAAGGGCGACCCCCTCCACCTCCGGCCTCCACAGGATCGCACCCGGGACCGGAACGAGTTCTTCGGCCCTGAGGCCTGGAACCTCCAGGCGATGGACATGGATCGTCAACCGGTGGTGGGTGATGACGTGCTTGCAGATTCCCGCCCGGGAGGGTCCGTTCCCTGCGGCAAGCCCCAACTCGGTGAGCCAGGGCCGCCAGAGCGTGGGCTCGAGACGCAGCGCGGGCGACTTCGCCGCCAGCCACGGCGTCCCAGGCAATCCGTGCATGCCCCGCCACAGGGAGGAGAAGTCCTCCCGGACCACGCGTGCGGCCGGGTCACCGGCGACCACCGGGGAATGGCCCGGCGGCAGGACCAGAACCCGGTTCGCCACGACCAGCACGAGTTGGGCGAGCGCGACCGGCAACGGCGAACGCCTGGCCGGAAGCGGGGGAATGGTTTCGGGGCGCCCCGACCTGGCCGCGCGGCACCAGGAGCGCACCGGGCAGCGATCGCAGAGAGGCGCGCGCGCCCGGCAGACCAGGGCCCCCAGTTCCATCACCGCCTCGTTCCAGTCCCCGGGACCGTCGGCCGGCATGATGTCCAGCGCAGCGGCCCTGAGCCGGGCCGGCTTGATGGTTCCAGCCTCGGTGGCGTCGGAGCACAGCCAGCGCAACAGGACACGCCGCGCGTTGGCGTCCACCGCCGGCGTCCGCTCGCCCAGGCCCAGGCTGGCGATGGCACCGGCCGCGTACTCGCCCACACCCGGCAGTTCCCGCCATCCGGCGGCCGTCTCCGGAAACCCGCCCCGCGCCACGATCCGGCCGGCAGCCGCGTGCAGCATCCGGGCCCGGCGGTAGTAGCCCAGACCGGACCAGGCCGCAAGTACCTCCTCGAGGTCCGCGGCGGCCAGATCCCCGACCGCCGGGAACCTGGCGAGGAAGCGGCGATAGTAGGGCGTCACCGCCTCCACGGTGGTCTGCTGAAGCATGATCTCGGCCACCCAGATCCCGTACAGGCTGTCCCGGGTGCGCCACGGCAGTGCACGACGGTTCTCCGCGAACCAGGCCAGCAGGTTCCTCCGCAGGGCCATCTTGTCCAGCCATTTGGGCATCCGGATCGTCTCCCCGGGTATTCACGCAATTGACAAATGACCGGTCACCGGTCAGCATGTGAAAATGTGACCAAGGGTTGTGTCGTCACGAGCCCCGGAGGCCGCCATGTCCGTGCAAACCATTCCCGAACTGTTCCAGGCCGCCGTCAGGGACAATCCCCGGCCCGACTGCTTTTCCTACCGCGACGAGAGCGGCGCATACCGGGATGTCTCCAGCGCCGAAGCCCTGGCCCGCGTCCGAGCCTTGCGCCTGGGCCTGAAGTCCCTGGGCATCAAACCCGGCGAAAAGATCGCCCTGCTGTCGGAGAACCGCCTGGAGTGGGCCCTGTCCGACCTGGCGATCCTCTGTGCGGGATGCATCACCGTGCCCATCTACCCCACGCTGCTGGCGGACACCATCGGGTACATCCTGAACGACTGCCGTCCCGCGGCCATCTTCGCCTCCACCGCCGAGCAGGCCGCCAAGCTCCGGGAGCTGCGGCCGCAGATGCCCTTCCTGCGGGAGGTGGTGACCTTCGAGACCACGGGTGAACCCGACACCCTGACCTTCGCCAAGCTGCTGCAGATCGGCCGCAACCTCGCCGAGCAGAATCCGCCCGCCCCGGCGGACGAATGCGAACGGGTCGATCCGCACTCGCCCTGCAGCATCATCTACACCTCCGGCACCACGGGCAATCCCAAAGGCGTGGTCCTGAGCCACTGGAACTTCGTATCCAACGTCCAGGCCATCCGCAGCCTGATCACCTTCGAGCCCAGCGACCGCTGCCTGTCCTTCCTGCCGCTGAGTCACGTGCTCGAAAGGATGGCCGGCTTCTACACGACCCTGAGCGCGGGCGTGGGTATTGCCTACGCCCAGCGCATGGACTCGGTTCCTGTGGACATCCTGGACGTCAAACCCACCATCCTGGTCAGCGTCCCGCGGTTGTACGAGAAAATCTACGCCAAGGTGGTGGCCATGGCCATGGCCGGCGGCGGCCTGAAGAAGAACATCTTCTTCTGGGCACGCAACCTGGGCATCAAGGCCGCGGAGATGCGGGCCGAGGGCCGGGAGCCGGGCCCGTGGATGAAGGTCCAGCTGGCGATCGCCGACGTCCTGGTGTTCAAGAAGCTGCGGGCCAAGCTGGGCGGGAGGATCCGCTTCATGGTGTCCGGCGGGGCCCCCCTGAACCCCCGCATCAACAAGTTCTTCCACGGTGCGGGCCTGACCATCCTGGAGGGTTACGGCCTGACCGAAACCTCCCCCGTGCTGACCTGCAACAACTTCGGGGCCATCCGTTTCGGCAGCGTGGGCAAAGCCATCCCCGACACCGAGATCCGGATCGCCGAGGACGGGGAGATCCTGGCCCGCGGCCCCCAGGTCATGCTGGGCTACTTCAACAACGAGGCCGCCACGCGGGAGATCCTGGACGAGGACGGTTGGTTGGCCACCGGCGACATCGGCCACCTGGACGAGGACGGCTACCTGTTCATCACCGACCGCAAGAAGGACCTGATCGTGACCGCCGGCGGCAAGAACATCGCGCCGCAGCCCATCGAGAACGCCTTAGTCTCGAACAAGTTCATCGCCCAGGTGGTGATCATCGGGGACCGCCGGCAATACCTGACCGCCCTGATCGTCCCGGACATGGAAACCCTGCGCGACCACGCCCGGGCCCATGGCATCGACACCGAAAACGACGAGCAACTGGTGGCCGATCCGGCCATCGTCCAGATCTTCCAGGACATCGTCGACCGTCAGAACCGGGACCTGCCCGGGTTCACGCAGATCAAGAAGTTCACCCTGCTTTGCCGTGAGTTCAGTCTCGAGGAAGGCGAGTTGACGCCCACGATGAAGGTCAAACGCTTCGCCATCGCGCGGAAGTACAAGGACGTGATCGACGCCATGTATCCCGACGATCCCGGGCTGGACTGACCGTCATGACCGATCCGTCCGCCGTCCGGAGCCCCGGCCAGGACTCCTACTTCCTGCGCCCCATGGGTTGCACCGCCGTGGGCATGGCGGGCAACATCCTGCTGTCCGGATCCAAGATCGCCCTGGGTGTCCTGGCCGGCAGCACGGCCCTGCTCGCGGACGGCTTCCACAGCCTTGCCGACGTCCTCAGCGATATCGGCATCCTGCTGGCCCTCAAGGCCGCCAACCGCCCGCCCGACGCCAACCACCCCTACGGCCACCACAGCTTCGAGACCCTGGGCGCGGTGTCGGTGGCCGGCTTCATGCTCCTGACCGCGTTCCTGATCGGGCGGGGGGCCGTGCTGGAACTCGTCCACGGGAACCACCCCGCCCCCGGCATGGCAGCCTTCTGGATGTCCCTGGTCTCGGTGGCCGCCAAGGAGATCATGGCCCGCTACACCCTGGCGGTGGGCCGCCGCCACAACAGCCCGGCCCTGCTGGCCAACGGGGCCATGCACCGCAGCGACGCCATCAGTTCCACCGCAGCGGCCGCGGGCATCGGCCTGGCCCGCCTGGGCTGGCCGCAGCTGGACAGCATCGCGGCCATCGTCATCGCCCTGTTCATCGCCCGCATGGGATGGGACCTGCTGCGCGAGAACATTATGGTCCTGATGGACACCATGCCCGCCCAGGGCCTGGTGGAAGAGATCCACACCGCGGCGGGGAAGGTGCCCTGCGTGCAGGAGGTCCTGGATATCAAGGCCCGCCAGCGGGGATCGCGCTACCTGGCGGACCTGCGCATCGCCATCCATCCGGACCACACCATCAAGGCCGCGCACGACATCGCGCACGAGGTCGAGGACGCGGTCCTGGCCGACGTACAGAACGTGGCGCGGGTCTTCGTCCACGTGGAGCCGGGCTCGCCCGAAGATCACGACTGCCCCCTGCCCGGCGACAGGAAGTCGGAATAGCCAACAGGGTCAGCGCCGCTGGGAGCGGTCCCCCAGCACCACGGTGAAATTCAGGGGCCTGTCCCCGCGCAGGACGGTGATCTCCACCGGGGTTCCCGGGGCGAAGGTGCGCAGGGCCGTGGTGAAGGTCTTCAGGTCGGTGACCTCCAACCCGCCGAAGCGCGTGATGACGTCGCCCTTGGCCAGGCCGGCGGCCGCGGCCGGGCTGCCGTCGAACACGCCCCCGATCATGTAGCCGGAGATCCCCGCGGTGAAGTCGGGCATGGTGCCCAGCCAGGTGTTGCGGTGCCGGCCGGCGACCTCCGGCGGCGTCCCGGCCGGCTCCCGGGTCTCGCCCGTCCAAGGCAGGGGGCCGGGACAGGACCGCACGGCTCCGGCCAGCCGGACGGCGTAACCGGCCACCGCGGACAGGGCCTCCGCCGACAGGGACCCGGCGGTGTCGGCCGGGCGGTTATATTGCGGATACGGACCCCCAAACAGGAACAGGACCGGGATCCGGCGCTCGGCGAAGGTCATATGGTCGCTGCCGGACCATCCGCCCGGGGCCAGGGAGAGTTCAGGACCCTGACGGCCGGCCGCAACGGCCAGGTCGGCGAAAACAGGGGTGGTGCCGACGCCGCTGACATACAACTTGCCCTGGGGCATCTGACCCACCGTGTCGAGGTTGATGACCGCATCCAGGCTGTCCAGGGGCGCGGGCATGTGCTCGGCCATGTAGCGGGAGCCCTGCAGACCCACCTCCTCCCCGTCGAAGCTCACCACCATCACCGAGCGGCAATCGGCGCAGGAGTCCCGCGTCGCTGCCAGCCGGGTGGCGATCTCCATCAGGACCGCCACGCCCGAGGCGTTGTCGTTGGCGCCCGGGTAGTAGCCCTCCGGCCCCGGAAGTCCCGTCGAGTCCGGATCCTTGCGGCCGAGGTGGTCGTAGTGGGCGCATACCAGGAACCAGCGGCCGGCCAGGGAGCCCCGGCCCTGCAGCATCCCCCCCACGTTGCGGCCTTCCCGGCCCGCCAGGTCCTGCCCGCTCCAGCCTTCCCCGTGCAGGACAAACCCCTGGAACCAGGAACCGTCGAACAGGGGCGCCAGGCCCGCCTGCTCCATCCAGGCGGCCACAGTGTCGCCCGCGGCCCTGCCGCCCGGACTGCCCGCGCCGCGGCCGGCCAGGTCCGGGGCGGTCAGCTCCTCGACACGGGTCATGAGGGGGCCCGGGGGCAGGACCGGTGAGCCTGCCCGCGCGACGGAGCAGCAGGCGGTCCACGCCAGGACGACGGTCGCGGTGACCAGGATGCCCTTGCCGTTCATGCTTCCTCCCATCCCAGGCGATGCGACATGGCGACGCCTGCGCCGCAGTAGGCGCCGAAACGCGCGCCGAACAGTTCGAGATGTTCCCCCATGGCCTGGTGGTCGTACCTGGCCGGCGCGAAGATCACCGCCAGGATGGAGGTCGCGCCCTCCTCCACGCAGGTACGGGCGGAGTCGCTGGTGGGCGAGCCGAAAGGGCCCGCCGTGTCGTACAGCGCGATGCGCCCGCCCACGTGCACCGGTCCCTTGCGGATGCCCGGATATTCGTCGCCGTCGGCGCCCACGCGCACGGTCACGTCGCCCCGGACACGGTCCAGGTCGTACATCCCCACCGGCAGCAGGAATTCCAGGGAAGCCAGGTTGCAGCTGTCCACGGCGCTGTTGATGCGGTAGAGATCCAGGCCCTTGAGGACACGCCGCAGTAGGGCTTCGCTGCTGGGTCGGTGGCGGGACGGATCCATGCCGAAGGCCTTGTAGAGGGCGCGCGCAGGTTTAAGCGGCGCGATGGAACCGGGCGTCATGCCCGTGTAGCGCGACCGTAGTTCCCCGGCCACCCGCCGGGTATGTTCCGCGGCGCCCGGACCGTCGTCGACGCGCACGTCCGACAGAACGATCACGCCGCAGACCAGGCGCCCCCGCACCGACCCGTCCAGGGACAGCGTCCGGTCACCGGGCAACGCGCAGGAGATGGTCATGACCCGTCGCCGCCGGCGTCGTGCCGGCCTCCGCTGCCGTACATGCGCTCATAGTAGTCCCGGTAGCCTCCGCTGCGCACCGACTCCAGCCATTCCGGGTGATCCAGGTACCACCGCACGGTATCGGCGATGCCGTCCTCGAAGCTGATCCGCGGCTCCCAGCCCAGGTCGCGCCGGATGCGTCCGGCGTCGATGGCGTAGCGGCGGTCGTGGCCCGGCCGGTCGGGCACGAAGGTGATCAGGTCGCGGCTCTTGCCGAGGGTCTCCAGCAACAGGTGCACCAGTTCCAGGTTCTGCTTCTCGTTGCAGCCGCCGATGTTGTAGACCTCGCCCGGCGTTCCCTCGCGGCGCACCAGGTCCACCGCCCGGCAGTGGTCGGACACGTGCAGCCAGTCGCGCACGTTCAGGCCGTCGCCGTAGATGGGCAGAGGCTTGTCCTCCAGCGCGTTGGCGATCATCAGGGGAATCAGCTTCTCGGGAAACTGGTACGGTCCGTAGTTGTTGCTGCAGCGGGTGACCACCACGGGAAAACCGAAGGTCCGGTGGAAGGCGCGGCACAGCAGATCCGCGGCGGCCTTGCTGGCGGCGTAGGGTGAGTTGGGCGCCAGGGGCGTCTGCTCGGTGAACGCCCCCTCGGCCCCGAGGGAGCCGTACACCTCGTCGGTGGAAACCATGACGAAGCGGGACACCCCGGCCCGGCGGGCCTCTTCCAGCAGGATCTCGGTGCCCAGAACGTTGGTGGTCACGAAGACC
>JALUJS010000294.1 GCA_027056825.1 Candidatus Krumholzibacteriia bacterium
GCCATGATATAGGCCACCCAAGCCGGAGCGAGATCGCCCTCGGTGTCGGGCAGGAACTCGCCGCTGGGTTCGCCGTCCTCGTCGGCGCCTTCCCAGTATACCACCGTCTTGCGGAATCCGGCCTCCCGCAAAATGTCGCAGGTCTCCGGCAGCGTCCACAAACGCCAATCGTAAGTGAAGGCGTTTTCCAGGCGACTGCCGTCGGGAAAATCGAAATGGATCAGGCAGCGGATGCCGTGGGTGATGGGGTTGAAGGCGTCCTGATCCCACAGGTAGTTGAATCCCTCCAGTTCGCGCTCCTCGATCTGGGGGATCTGGGCCTCCGGTCCGCCGAAGCAGTCCAGCAGCAGCATGCCCTGGTCGGCCAGACCGTCACGCGCTCCCTGGAAGTACGCCTTGAGTTCCGGCCGGGTCCTGAAGCCCCACCAGGAAAAATTCGTGGCCGCGGTGATCTCCGCCTTGGGCTCGGTCACATGGCGCACGTCCTCCTCCAGGAGGGTCACCGCCGCGGCCCGCTCGCCCAGGGGCTCCAGGTTGTTCACCCGGCCCCAGTCCAGGGTCGGCCCGTCCAGGTCCACCCCCAGGGCGGTGTTGTCCCGGTGGCGGGCCACCCAGGCCGCGCTCAGCAGGGCGGTGCCGCAGAAATCCTCCCGGAAGCGGTGGGGTCTGCGGCCGAACTCCTTGCGGTAGACCTCCTCGATGAACTCCACCTCGAAGGCGACGTTTTGCACGGACTGCTCGTACAGCCAGTGCTTGTCGGCGTTGCCGGCGTTAAGGCGGCCGGAAGCCGCCAGCGCGGCCTGCTCCCGCTTCAGGGGAGAGGCGGCCAGGGTTGCCTTGCTCATGGTGCCTACCTCATGGGGCCCGGTGCGGGGCCGTCCTGGGTTCAGCGCAGGGGCCGGTGCTCCCGCGCGAAGTAGTCGTCGCTCATGGTCTTGACCTTTCGCGACAGGAAGATCAGGGCGATCAGGTTCGGCAGGGACATCAGGCCCAGGGCGCTGTCGCCCAGGTTCCAGACGATTTCCAGCGAAAAGACCGCCCCCAGGAAGTTCATGATCACGAAGACGATCTTGTAGAAGAAAACGTACCGGGGACCGAAAAGATAGACCACGGCGCGGTCCCCGTAGTAGCTCCAGCTGATGGCCGTGGAGATCCCGAACAGCACCACCCCCAGGGTGATGATGAAATGGCCCCAGTTCCCGAAACGGGACAACCCTTTGCGGAAGGCCCAGGCCGTCAGCGGGGAACCGTTCTGCGCCATCAGGCCGGACAGGCGCAGATCCGGCAGGCCGTCGGTGCGCAGGCGGCCGTCGACCACCTCCAGCGGACCGCTGTAGCCGGCGCCGTCGTCGAGCAACAGGCGCGCGTCATCCACCACCGCGTGGTTGCGGACCAGCAGGATGCCCTCCGGACGACCGTCCCGGACCTGGGACCAGCCGCTGTAAAGAGCGTCGCTGCGGACCTTCCCGTCGGTCTCCACCGTCGCGCCCGGGGCCATCACCGTGATGGCCGACTGGGCATTGACGGGAACCTCGTCGGCGAGCTTGTCGTGCCACACCCCGGTGGTCAGGATCACCAGGCCGGTGATGCTGCAGATGATCAGGGTGTCGATCAGGGGCCCCATCATGGCCACCACGCCCTCGCGCACCGGCTCGTCGGTCTTGGCCGCGGCATGGGCGATGGGGGCAGAACCCTGGCCCGATTCGTTGGAAAACAGGCCCCGCTTGACGCCCCAGGTCAGCATGAAGATGAACGACCCGCCGGCGAATCCCCCCAGCTGGGCCGCAGGTTTGAAGGCGGAGGTGAAAATGTCGGCCAGCACTCCGGGCAGGGCCGGGATGTTCAGCACCAGGACCAGCAGGCCGCCGGCCACGTAGATCACCGCCATGTAGGGCACCAGGCGGCTGGTCACCGACCCGATGCGCTTGATGCCGCCCAGGATCACCGCCGCGACCAGGGATGCGGAGACCAGGCCGCTCAGCCAGGTGGGCACGCCCAGGTCGGCACGGATCTGGTCGGCCACGGTGAAGGCCTGGATGCTGTTGCCCGACCCGAAGCTGGAGATCACCGCACAGACCGCGAACGCCACGGCCAGGGGCTTCCACGAGCGGCCCAGGCCCTTCTCGATGTAGTACATGGGACCGCCCGCGGCGCTGCCGTCGGGCAGGATCTCGCGGTACCTGATGGCCAGGGTGCATTCGGCGTACTTCAGGGCCATGCCGAAGATGGCCGTCACCCACATCCAGAACAGGGCCCCGGGACCGCCGTAGTGCAGGGCCGTGGCTACACCGGCGATGTTGCCGATGCCCACGGTGGCCGACAGGGCCGTGGTCAGGGCCTGGAAGTGGGACAGGTCCCCGTCGTGGGATGGGTCGTCGTACCGGCCGCGAATGACATCGAGGCTGTGCTTGAGCTTGCGCAGCTGGATGAACCGCAGAGTGGCCGTCATGACCAGGCCCGTCACCAGCAGGGCGGCCACCATGAGGGGAAACACGGCAGGCTTGCCCCAGACCGCGCCCGCGAGCCCGGCGGCGAATTCGTTGAGTTGATGCATGAGGACCTTTCGGAGTCCCGGGCCACATCCGGTTTACGCTTGAAGACTCGGATCAGGATCCGGCCTGGATCATTGAATCGTTACGCGATCCCGGCAAGAAATACACGATGGGGACGGGGGAAATCAACCGCCAGTTCATCCGCCCGGGCGCAAAAAACGGGCCCGCACAGGGCGGGCCCGTCGACCGGTGGGATTCCGTCACGGTCAGATCTCGATCATTTCCTCTTCATCCAGCCCGACCACGGGCGCGTGGGTGGTCGCCCGCGAGGGCTGCTCGTGGTCCGAAAGATCCTTGCGCCAGTCCTGCACCGGGGCCGCGGGAGCCACCGCGGGAGCCGTGTCCTGAGCCGGAGTCGACAAGGGATCGGCCTCTAAGTTCGCGGCAACCGGCGCCATGCCGGCGCCCGCAACTGTAGCGCTGCCGGTCACGAGCTGACGCAGGTCGTCGACCAGGGTCTTCAGTTCCCGGGACTGGCTGGCCAGTTCCTCGCTGGCCGACGCCGTTTCCTCCGCGTTGGCCGCGTTGTTCTGGGTCACCTGGTCCATCAGGCCCACCGCCACGTTGATCTCGCCGATACCACGGGACTGCTCCTGGTTGGCACGGGCGACCCCTTCCACAAGCTCGGTCACCCGGGCCGACACCTCGCCGATCTTCTGCAAAAGATCACTGACCTCGGCGGTGACGTTCACACCATCATCGGCTTTGACGCGGGCCTCCTCGATGAGGCTGCCCGTGTCCCGGGCGGCTGCAGCGCTGCGCTGCGCCAGGTTGCGGACCTCCTCGGCCACCACGGCGAAGCCCTTGCCGGCGTCTCCGGCGCGGGCCGCTTCCACGGCCGCGTTCAGGGCCAGCAGGTTGGTCTGGAAAGCGATCTCGTCGATGGTCTTGATGATGCTGGCGGTCTTGTCCGAGGAGTCCTTGATGCGGGCGATGGCCTCGGTCATCTTCTCCATGGAGTGGCGTCCCTGCCGGGCCACCGCGCCGAGATCGTTCACCAGGGTGTTGGCCTGCTCCGCTGCCTCGGCGTTCTCACGGGTCATGGCGGCCATGGTCTCGAGGGTCGCGGAGGTCTCCTCCAAGCTCGAGGCTTGGTTGCTGGCGCCCTCGGCCAGATCCTGGCTGGCCTGGGAGACCTGGTCGCTGGACGACGCCACCTGGTTCGCACCGTTCTCCAGGCCCAGCATGATCCGCCTGAGGGCGCCGGTGGTGCTGCGGGTGATCAGGAAGCCCAAGCCCATGCCCAAAACGATGACCATTCCGCCCAGAACACCCACGACCCGCTTCAGCACGCCGGCCTGCTTCAGCAACGCGTTTTCCGACGGCAGGTGGGCTCTCACGTCCTTATCGATGGCATGGAGGGTCCCGACGATTTCATGCACGGAAACCAGGACGTCGGAGGTGTAGATCTCCCGAGCCTCGCTTCGCCACAACTCGGGTTCCCCTTGTTCCTGCAACTTGGCAAGGGTCTCAGCGGCCTTGTGCAGGCGGGCGTGGGGTCCTTCCAGTTTCGCGATGAGGGGAGCCGCCGACGGCACTTCCCCCTCCAACTCCCTGCGCCCGTCGCCATAGAGCCATTTGCCGAGGCGGCATTTGTGGGGGTCGGTCTGCACCGCCAAGGCATCAGGATTCTCGTCGGTCATCAGACGGGCCACCTCGTTGATCCAGTTCAGGTGATCCACCTCCACTTGCCGCATGAGGGTTTCGCTCTTCCCTGCCTCGATAGTCCGTTCGGCAGTCTTGAGCAGACCTCCCACTCCCCACCACGTGTACAGGGTGATGCCCAGCACAAGAGCCATGGTCAGGCTGAAACTCGCAGCCATCCTCTTGCCGATGCTCCAGGTTGCAAACACGACTATCCTCCCACTTCCACGGACCACAGGTATCTGGCCGAGGGCGAATCAGCCATCCGACTGGAGGATGTTTCGGCGGGAATGAAGGGATCCTTAATGATTTTATGCGTCGACTATCAATTGTAACCCTATCATTTCAGGGGGTTTTCCGGTTCAGGAGACCGCGCAGCACCTCCAGATCCCCGGGGCGGATCACGCCCATGATCCTGAGGCCAACCGCGTAGATCAACCCCGTGGTCCCCACCACCACCAGGAATGGGCCCCAGCCGTCGGCCAAGGGCAAGGCGAACCAGCCGCCCCCCCAGGCGGGACGCAACAGGCCCCAGAGCCCCGTGGCCGTGTACCAGGCCGCCAGGGCGGCAACGACCGGTCCACCGAGGGCCAGGCGGCATGGCGGGCGGTACCCCGCGGCCTGCAGGTAACGCACATGGAGCAGGAAGCTGACGGTCATGCTGACGATGGTGGCGCCGGCGGCGCCGAAATACCCGTAGCGGGGGATGGTCAGCGCGTTGAGCGTCACGTTGACGAGCATGGAGAACAGGCCGATGAAGATGAAGACCCGCTCGCGATCCGCAGTGATCAGCAGGCGGTTGAAGATGACATTGGCCGCCTGCAGGGGCAGACCCCAGATGACGATCATCAGCACGGTGACCGAGTCGGCGAATTGCCGGCCGGGATCGAACCAGCCGATGATGGGACCGGCGGTGAAGGTCAGGAACATCGTCAGCGGGAACATGAGGGTGAACATCAGGCGCAGGGAACGCTCGCCCAGCCGGATGGCGTCCCCGGGGGTGCGCATGCCGTAGCGGGCCATGGCCGGAAACAGGGCGGTGCCGAAGATGCCCGGCAGGATGATCATCATGTCCAGGGCCCGGCGACCCAGGACGTAGATGCCCGCCGCCGAATCGCCCGCCATCTGCTTGAGCATCACCGTATCGACCTTGGTGTAGATGATGCCGAAGGTGGTGGCCAGGAACAGGGGCAGGCCCAGCTTCATCATGGCCCGCATGTCCGGCGCCGGACGGCCCCCGGGATCCCGCCAACTCCACGGCCCGGTGTGGCGGAACATCAGCGGGGCCATGATTCCCAGGCGCACCAGGCGGCTGGCCAGGTTGGCCCAGATCACCCCCATCAGGCCGTGACCCGCGTCCAGCCACCACCAACCCAGTGCGAAATAGACCACGGCCGAGACCACCTGGCCCAGCGACTGGTACTGGACCTTCTCGTGGGCCTGCAGCACCGCGTCGCAGGCCATGCTCGTACCTTCGATGAAGATGGCCAGGCCGATGACCAGGGTGGCCCGCCGCGCCAGCTCGTCGAAATGCGAAATGTCCACGTAGAAAAGCAGGAAGAGATAACAGGCCGCGGCGATGAGCCAGCGCACTTTCAGGGTGTTCCAGAACAGGCGCAGGGTCAGGCCGCGGGCGCGGGTGATCTCGCGGGTCAGCAGGGTGCCCAGGCCGAAGTTGGTGATCACCTGCAGGATGGCGGCGATGTCGATGGAAGCGCCCCAGATCCCCATGCCGCCGGTGCCCAGGATGGGCGTCATCTTGCGGATCAGGATCACGCTCAGGGCCCGGCCCGACAGCAGGCCGATGGTCAGCAGCAGGGTGTTCTTGGCCACGCTGCGCGAGGCGTCCGGGGCTTTGTCCATCAGAAGAATCCCCGCGTCGTGGCGGTCAGCACCGGGCCGCCGCCGTGATCCAGATCCCAGACCATGTCGATGCGGCCTACCGCCGCATTGGCCGACCGGGTGGGACCGAAGCGCAGGCCCAGGCCCGCCTCGTGTCGCGCGCTGTCGAAGTCGCGCGCCTCGTCGCTCCACCAGGCGGCGCCGGCGGCATAGAAGACCCCCAGCCCGTAGCGAAACATACCCAGCATCTCGCCGGGCAGCACCTTGCCCTGTTCCACCGTCCAACGCAGCAGGCGGTCACCGGCCATGCCGTCGAACTCGAGGGTGCGCAGGCCGCGGTCCAGGCCGAGGGTCAGGGCGCGCGAACCCTCCAGGGCCCGGCCGTGACCGTACTCCACGAAGACCCGGGTCAGCCAGGGCGTTTCCTCGGCTCCCCGCTGTCCCAGCCAGCCGGCCAGCAGGGTGTAGAGGTGGTAGTCGGCGTCGTCGTCGCCCCACTCGGTTTCGCCTTGGCCGCGCAGAAGGATCATGCCCGGCCCCGACACCACCCACTGGCTCCAGGTTCCCTCCAGGCGCCAGCGGCTGCGGCCGCCGGCCGTGTCGGTGCCCAGGGCCGCGGGCACCGGGCCCAAGCGCAGATCCACCATGGGCGCCAGGTTCAGATCCTCCACCGTGCCATACTGCACGATGAAGCGCCTCTTGGTCCAACCCCTTCCCCGGGTCTGCAAGCGAAAGTACGGCCAGGCTAGCGTCCCGGTGTCCCGTCCGAGGGGCTGGTCGGAATCGGCCAACCAGCCGATGTCTTCCTGGCGGCCGTCGGAAAGGACCGCCATCCCACCGCCCAGGTCGAAGGACGTGTCCTTCCACCGCAATCCCAGCCCCGGTCGCCAGATGCGACCGCGTTCCTTGCCGTGGACCCGCAGCATGACGCTGAATTCGGCGCCCTTCTCATGCCGGGGCAGCAGCGCGTAGAGGCTCGCGGACCGGGCCGGATCCGCGCCCACAGGACCGGCGTTGCTCAGGTAGTAGCGCACGTTGAAGGAGCGGTCCCAGCCCTTCGATTCCAGGCTCCACCGGTCCCCGTCACTCCAGAACGGCCGGTTGAGGAACACCTCGCGGACGAAACCGTCCCCCCGCTCCCGGTCGTCGATGCCCAGGGACAACCCGGTGCCCAGGAAGCGCCGCTGCCGGTACCAGAGGTTCCAGTAGTCCGCGTTCTCGTCGCCCCCGATGCCCGCGCCCATGGTCACGCCGTAGCCCAGGAAGTTGGTGTCGGACATCTGGACGGTCCAGCGGGTATCGCCGCCGGAAGCCTTGGTGTAGGAGAAATCCGTCTTGAGGGTCCACGAATCGCGCACCGACACCAGGACCGGGACCCGGCCGTCCGGCAGCGTGTCCATGGGCGCCACCCGGATATCGTTGAGGTAGCCGAGGGTGCGCAGGTTGCGCTCGGTCTCCGCCAGCAGATCCAACCGCAGGGGATCCCCCGCGGCGAACAGGAGTTCCCGCCGGATGATCCCCTCGCGTGTCCGCACATGCAGACGATTCATCCAGCGCCGCACGGCCGCGACGAAGGCCGTGCCCGAATGCTCCTCCGCGGCCGAGAAGATGGGCCGGCGCTCGACCCTGATCTCGCCCACCGTGAGGCTGTCCGGGAGCGCGAACCCTGCCGCGGGCGCCGCGACCACGGGGGAGAGCGCCGCCGATCCGGCCAGAAGGCACCCCACCAGAAGCAACCCTGTCAGTTCTTCTCGGACCGCATGACTGGCAGTCATGCCAATTTGACAGATTCTCTCTGCCAAATTGGTGCGAACCATCCCGCTCCGCCAAGGGGCAAAGCGGCATCCAGGTGGCCATAACCTATTAATTTTCATTTTGTTGCAAATTGTCAAGGTGATGCTGACCAATTTGGGCACGCTCATTGTTATAGGTAGGGCGCAGACATCAAGGGAAGCCTGATCCGGACCATGTCCGGGACAGGAACCACAAGTAACATACAAGCACAAGGAGGACCAGAAATGAATAGCCTGTTGCCTGTGACCCGCATGCTGAACGCAGCCCTGACCGGAGACCTGGATCCTTTCTTCGAGAACGATGCCGACACCCAGTGGACGCCGCGCGCGGACATTCTCGAGGGCGAGAAGGATTACCTGATCGTCATGGACCTGCCCGGCGTCAACAAGGACGAGCTGGAGCTGAACATCGACAAGCAGACCCTGTGGGTGACCACCAAGACGGAGCACGAGGCTCCCGAGGGTTACAAGACCCTGCGGCGCGAGCGTCCGTCCCGGGCCACCTTCAGCCGCTCGTTCCGTCTGGGCACGGCCATCGACCAGGACAAGGTCCAGGCCAAGCTGGACAAGGGTGTGCTGCACATCACCCTGCCCAAGAGCGAGCAGAGCCTGCCGCGTCGCATCGACGTCAAGCAGGTGGACTGACGCGTCGGTCCGGCGGCCTGACCGCCGGACAGGGGCCGGATCCGATCCGGCCCCTTTTTCTGTGGACGGCCCCCAGCGGTGTGGAGATAATGCCGCCATGAAACTCCTGAACTACATCCGCGGCACCATGCCCCGGCCCGGCCTGGCCCTCAATGACGTCGTGGGGCTGGACCTGCTGGCCGCCCAGCCTTCCCTGCCGGACAACCTGCACGTCCTGCTGCCCGATCTGGCCCCGGTGCGGGCCATCCACCAGGAATTCGCGCCCCGGGCCTCCGAGATCGCCGCGCGCTGGGAGGCGGGGGAGGCTCCCACCCTGCCGTTCTTCGATCTGCGCCACGCCCGGCTTCTGACGCCGGTGATCCTGCCTTCGAAGATCATCGCCGTGGGCCTGAACTACCGCGACCACGCCGAGGAACAGCACAAGAAACTGCCCGAGCGCCCGCTGCTGTTCTCCAAAGCCCCGTCCTGCCTGCAGGCGCCCGGTATGCCCATCGAACTGACCGCGGAGCTGACCAAAGTCGACGCCGAAGCCGAGCTGGCCGTGGTCATCGGCAAGCCCGGCCGCGGTATCACACCGGGCCAGGCCGCCGACCACATCGCCGGCTACACCTGCATGAACGACGTGTCCGACCGCGACGCCCAGTACACCGACAAGCAGTTCTTCCGGGGCAAGAGCCTCGACACCGGCGGTCCCTGCGGTCCCTGGCTTGTGACCCCGGACGAGCTGCCACCCCTGGCCAAGGGGTTGGCCATCACCTGCCATTGGAACGACACCCTGATGCAGAGCAGCAACACCGACCAGCTCATCTTCCCGGTGGACGAGCTGATCAGCTACATCAGCCGCAACATGACCCTCCTGCCGGGCGACATCATCACCACCGGCACCCCCGGCGGCGTGGGCGTGTTCCGCGACCCTCCGGTCTTCCTGAAGCCCGGCGACACCGTCACCGTCACCATCGAGGGCATCGGGAGCCTGGTCAATCCGGTCAAGCTGCGGGAAAGCTGATCCACCCGCCTACGCCCGTCCGAAACGATTGCAGTTTCCTGCCGCGGGGCCTGCCGGCCTTGCGCTTTGCCCCCTCCCGATGGTCAGGCGACCGCCACGGCGCGGAACCGGGCCGGCCCTCTTTTCGCCCCTGATCCATGTAAGCTGTTTAGAAACCGAAGGTTACTGAATCGGCTTTCCGGTTTCCCAAACGAACCCGTCGTTGCGGAATGTTCCTTGCCGTTTCCCGTCACGGAGAGGGAATCCGCGGGCAGGACGCAACACCTGCCCATACGTGACAGCGACGGACAGCTACGACAACCGGAGAACCGCACCATGCTTCATGCCGCCAGCGTCAGTTTTCCCGAAATGACATCCCTGCTGGAGAAACTTCCCGACTACCGGGAATACCGGACCACCGCCGAGGCCGCGGCCAAGGAACGCGAGTACAGGCACGCGCTGGGCCTGATGCTCAAGGACTGCGGAGAGTACCTGCTGGGGGTGGCCGAGAAGAAGTCCCAGCTCCTGAATACCGAAATGCAGGTCATGATCGACGGTCTGGTGGACCGCATCGGGGCCATCTTCCGCCGGCTGGACCGCGAGGGCCTGGTCTGCCTGGTGGGCGATCACGACACGACCATCGAGGAACTGGAGGAGTTGGACGCCCGGCTTATCCTGCTGGTGGAGGAAGCCATGATGCTCGTTCACAGCCTGGAGACGGGCGTGCCGGCGTCCAGCTGGTTCAAGTCCGAGGCCGCCATCCTGTCCCGGGACCTGGCGACATTCAGCGAGGTGACCGAGGAGCGGAATTACCTGCTCGGCCTCGGCTGGGAATCGGAGTTCAAGCCGCGCTGACCCGTCCGCGCGGAACGAAGGAGTCGCCATGCTGCCTTACGAAC
>JALUJS010000295.1 GCA_027056825.1 Candidatus Krumholzibacteriia bacterium
GGATATGGCCGTGGCCCTGGCCTGCGGGGTGGCGCCCCTGGTGGTCCTGCTCGGCCTGCAGCCGAATTTCGGCAACGTGCTGACCCTGGTCGCGGTCACGGTGGTGATGGTGCTGGTCTCGGACCTGCCGGAGAAGCTGAGGCGCCTGACCCTGGCCCTGCCGCCGGTGGTGGTCGTCCTGGTGGTGGCGGTGTCGTCCAAGGTGCGCGACCGCCTGGGCAAGGTCGTCCAAGGCCTGGTGGACGGCGAATACGCCTACCAGGTCAAGGTCTCCCTCACCGGACTGGGAGCCGGCGGCTGGCACGGGTTGGGCGTGGGACAAAGCCACAACAAGTTCGCCTTCCTGCCCGAGGCCCACACGGACTTCATCTACTCCCTGCTGGGCGAGGAGTTCGGCCTGCTGGGGACCATCCCGGTGATCATCCTGCTGGGCCTGCTGGTTTGGCGGGGCTACGGCATCGCCTCCCGCGCCAGCGACGGGTTCGGCCGCTGCGTGGCCGCGGGCCTGACGACCGGGCTGGCCGTCTACGGATTGGTCAACATCGGGATGGTGCTGGGCATCCTGCCGGTGGTCGGGGTGCCCCTGCCGTTCATCAGCTACGGGGGCACCGCCATGGTGGGCTGCCTGGCGGCGGTGGGCCTGCTGCTGGGCATCGAGCGCAACAGCCGCAGCTACCACGCCTGGCGGCACCGGTGGAAGGTCAGGGGCGTATCATGAGCGACGGGTCGGCGCACATCCTCATCACCGGCGGCGGCACCGGGGGCCACGTGTATCCCGGGCTGGCGGTGGCCGAGGCCCTCGGGGAACTCGCGCCGGGTATCGACATTGTTTTCATGGGCACCGCCAGGGGGCTGGAGGGCCGGGTAGTGCCCGGGGCGGGCTACAGGCTGCTGACGGTGCCCGCGTCGGGATTCCGCGGGCTGGGCCCGGCGGCGCGGTTGGCCTTCGTGCTGAACACGGCCGCAGGTGCGGCCAAGGCCCTGGTCGCCATGCTGCGCCACCGGCCCCGGGTGGTGCTGGGCACCGGGGGCTACGCCAGCGTGCCGGCCCTGACGGCGGCCCTGTTGCTGGGGATCCCGTGCGCCATCCAGGAACAGAATTCGGTGCCCGGGTCGGCGAACCGGCTGCTGGGTCGGCGCATGCGCCGGATCTACCTGGGTTTCGGCGGGGCCCGGAAATTCTTCCCGCCGGGCCGCTGCAACCTGACCGGCAACCCGGTGCGGCGCGCGGTGCGCGAGGCGGCCGCCTGCCAGGCCCCGGACACCGGCGCCGCAAAGGACGGGAACCTCCGCCGCGTGCTCGTATTCGGCGGCAGCCGGGGGGCCCGCACGCTGAACCGGGCGGTCATGGGCGCGGCCGACACCTGGGGTGGCCGGCCCGATCTGCAATTGATGGTCCAGACCGGGACGGCGGACCTGCAGGAGGTCCGCACGGCGTGCGCCGGGTGCGACAACATCACCGTCACGCCCTATATCGAGGACATGGCCGCGGCCCTGCGTGCGGCCGACCTGGTGGTCTGCCGGGCCGGGGCCATGACCCTGGCCGAGATCCAGTGCGCGGGCAAACCCGCGATCCTGGTGCCCTATCCCCACGCCACCGATGACCACCAGCGGCACAACGCCGCCGAATGCGCCGCGGCGGGCGCCGCGGTGATCCTCGAGGACGCCGACTGCACGGCGACCAATCTGGCCGCGCGCGTGGAAGAAATCTTGCGTGACGGCTCCCGTCTGGCAAAGATGGGGGAGGCGGCCCGCGCCCTGGCCCGCCCCGAAGCCGCGGTGCGCATCGCCGCGGACCTGCTGGCGCTGGCGGGACATCCGGCCGGTCGGGTGCTGGCCGACGACGCCTGAAAACTCCTGAACCCGGATCGAACCGAGGACCATGTTCGGCAAGACGCGACACATCCACCTGGTGGCCATCGGCGGCATCGGCATGAGCGGTATCGCCGAGGTGCTGCTGAGCCTCGGCTTCTCCGTCAGCGGCAGCGACCTGCGCGACAACGCCAACATCGCCCGGCTGCGCCGCCAGGGCGCGGTGGTGCACATCGGCCATGATCCGGCCCACGTCGAGGGCGCCGACGTGGTCGTGCGCTCGTCCGCGGTGACCGAGGCCAACTGCGAGGTGGACGCCGCCCGCCGGGCGCGTATCCCCGTCATCCGCCGCGCCGAGATGCTTGCGGAGATCATGCGCCTCAAGCAGGGCATCAGCATCGCCGGTTCCCACGGCAAGACCACCACCACCTCCCTGGTGGCGAGCGTGCTGCGCGCCGGGGGCCTGGACCCCACGGTGATCGTGGGCGGGGTGGTGCGCGCCGCCGGCAGCAACGCCATCCTGGGCAAGGGCGAGCACCTGGTGGCCGAGGCGGACGAGAGCGACGGCACCTTCCTGCACCTGACCCCGACCATCGCCGTGGTGACCAACGTGGACCACGAGCACGTGGACTTCTACCCGGACCTGGAGTCGGTGCGCGAGGCCTTCCGCCGCTTCGTCCAGCAGGTGCCCTTCTACGGGGCCTGCGTCCTGTGCCTGGACGATCCGGAAGCCCGCGCCCTGATCCCCCATATCGACCGCCGGCTGGTGACCTACGGGCTGGATCCGGCCGCGGACCTGCGCTGCGATCCGGGCACCATCGACGCCGTGCCCGAGGGCCAGGAGGCGGTGATCTGGGAAGGGGACCGCGAACTGGGCGTGCTGCGCCTGGGCCTGCGCGGGCTCCACAACCTGCGCAACGCCCTGGCCGCGGTGGCGGTGGGGCGGCTGCTGGAATTGCCGTTCGCGGCCATCGCCCGGGGCCTGGCGGGCAACCTCACCGTGGGCCGGCGCTGCGAGTTCCACGGCGAGCACGGTGGGGTGCTGGTCCTGGACGATTACGGGCACCATCCCCGGGAGATCGCCGCCACCCTGGAGGTGGCCCGGACCTACGGCCGCCCGGTGTGGGTCATGTTCCAGCCCCACCGCTACACCCGCACCGAGATGTTCGCCCGCGAGTTCGCCGACGTCCTGGCCGGCGCCGACCGGGTGGCCTTGCTGCCGGTGTACGCGGCCAGCGAACCGGCGCGCGAAGGCATCGACAGCAACCTGATCGCCGAGCCCCTGGAAGCCCTGCGGCCGGGTTCGTGCCGGCTCCTGGAGGACCTGGACGCGGCGGCCGCGTGGGTGTCGCACGACGTGCCTGCCGGCTGTCTGTTGCTGACCCTGGGCGCCGGGGACATCGGCCGCCTGGTGCCCGACGTGGTGGCCCTGCTGGACCGGCGGGAGCGCTCATGAGGGCCGGACGGACCGGACGCGCCGCGGGGGGTGCGTTCGCCGTGCGCCGCCGCGATCCGGCGCCCAGGGT
>JALUJS010000296.1 GCA_027056825.1 Candidatus Krumholzibacteriia bacterium
GTCAAGGGCGCCAGCCTGGCCGGTGATGCCGCCGCCCTTGACGGTGCACCACACGTCGAATTCACCCTCGACGCCCAGGGCGGTCAGGGGCATCAGGGCCTGCTGGCGCACGGCCTCGCCGAAATACTCCTCGACCGACCGGTTGTTGACCTTGATCTGGCCCGACCCCTGGGTCAGCCAGACACGGGCCACGGCGGTCTTGCGGCGTCCGGTCGCGTAATACCTTTCCTCCAACTTCATACCTCCGAAACGCCCCTGGGGGGCGGTTGTCGTGCGCGTGCGCTACTGGTCCAGGACCTTCGGCTGCTGGGGACCGTGGGGATGCTCGCTGTCGGCGTAGACCCGCAGGTTGGTCAGCTGCTGCCGGCCCAGCTTGGTCTTCGGGAGCATGCCCTTGACCGCCCGCTTGACCACCTCGTCCGGCCGCGAGGCCATGAGCTTCTTCAGGGGGGTCTCGCGCTGGCCGCCGGGATACCCGGTGTGGTGCAGATAGACCTTCTTGTCGAGCTTCTGGCCGGTCAGCTTGACCTTGGCGGCGTTGATCACGATCACGTTGTCGCCCATATCCAGGTGGGGCGTGAACCCGGGCTTGTGCTTGCCCCGCAGGAGGGTGGCCACGCGCGTCGCCAGACGGCCCAGGGGCACGCCTTCGGCGTCGAGGACGACCCAGTCCTTGGCGATCTCACCCTGCTTCATGCTGTAGGTTTTCACTGTCTCTCTCCCGGTAGAGCCGGATTCCACGGCCACGGAACACGAAAACACACGTCACCGGAGGCCCCGCGACCACGGGCGGATCCCATCCGGCAGACCGTACGAACTTTCCGACTGCAAACGCAAACCCTTGTCCCGCAATCAAATATGTGACCGGGGCCGATGCTTGCCATACCAGAGAATCGGGAACTCCGGCCGATGCAGGGTGGGAAAACTAACAAAGGGACAACACCTTGTCAAGGCGGCCGCCCTCTTTATCCGCCCAGGATTTCGGGCGGGAACGGGGGTTTCAGGACCCCCCGTTCGGTGATGTAGGCCGTCACCAGCTCCGCCGGCGTCACGTCGAAGGCCGGATTCCAGGCCCGCGCCCCCGCGGGCACCACCTTTCGGTCGCGCCACCGGAACACCTCGTCCTCGGCGCGCATCTCGATGGGGATGGCGTTCCCGTCCGGAGCACCTGCATCGAAGGTCGAGGCCGGGGCGGCGATGTAGAAGGGCACCCCATGCCGGGCGGCCAGGACCGCCAGCGGGTAGGTCCCGATCTTGTTGGCGGCGTCCCCGTTGACCGCGACGCGGTCGGCCCCGGTGATCACCGCGTCGATCAGCCCGGCACGCAGGGCGCTGGCCGCGGCGCCTTCGCAGAGCACCGTCACCGGCACGCCCTGGTTGACCAGTTCCCAGGCCGTCAGGCGCGCGCCCTGCAGCAGGGGGCGGGTCTCGTCGGCGTACACGGAGATGTCCTTGCCGGCCAGGCGCGCAGCATAGACCACGCCCACGGCGGTCCCGAAACCACCGGTGGCCAGGCCGCCGGCGTTGCAGTGGGTCAGCACCGTCCCCTTGTCCGGCAGCAGCGCCTGTCCCGCCTCCCCCATGGCCCGGCCCATGGCGATGTCCTCGTCCAGGATGGCGTCGGCCTCGGCCTTCAGGGCGGCCAGCACCTTTTCCGGGTCGGCCTGGCCCCCACGCAGGGCCTCCGTCCGCGCCAGCACCCTGTCCAGGGCCCAGACCAGGTTGACAGCCGTGGGCCGGGTGGCGGCCAAGGCGTCGCGGTCCCGCCGCAACCGGTCGGCGCGTCCGTACGTATCCAGTCCCTCGTCCATTGCCCGGCGCCAGGACAGGACCAGGCCGTAGGCCGCGGCCACGCCGATGGCCGGGGCTCCGCGCACGGCCAGCTCCCTGATGGCGCGGCACAGGTCGTCGATGGCCCGGCAGTGGCGGAACTCCAGCCGGTCCGGCAGCAGGGTCTGGTCGATGAGCTCGACTTGGTCCTGCTGCCAGCGCACCACGGGAAAGGGAAAAGGCAGGCGTTTCATGGCTTGGTTCCTCCGGACACGGCCCCGATGACGGGCAGATCCCGCAGCATCTTCCCCAAGCGGGCCAGGGGCAGGCCCATGACGTTGAAATAGCAGCCCTCGACGGACGCGACCATCAGCGCCCCGTAACCCTGGATGCCGTAGGCCCCGGCCTTGTCCATGGGTTCGCCGGTGGCGATGTAGCCGGCGATCCATTCCGGCTCCAGGTCGATGAAGCACACCCGGGTGCGTTCATGGGCCACGGTCACCGGGGCCTTGCCGCCGCCGCAGCCATCGACCAGCGCCAAGGCTGTGATCACGGTGTGGCGCCGGCCCGAGAGCAGGGACAGCAGGCGGCGGGCGTCCTGCGCGTCCACGGGTTTCTCCAGGATCATGCCGTCCAGCAGCACGATGGTGTCCGCGCCCAGGACCAGGCGTCCCGGATGGTCCTCGGCCACCGCCCGGGCCCTGGCCTCGGCCAAGGCCTCGGCATACGTCGCCGGGTCGGTGTCCGCCGCGTCCCGCCGCACCTCGTGCCCGGCCTCCACGTGGTCACCGGGAACGGCTACCTCGAAGGGAATCCCGGCGACGGTCAGCAGCTCGGCCCGCCGCGGGGAACGCGAGGCCAGCAGCAGGACCAGGCCCTCGGGCCACCGGATGAACGGCGTCAGGATCATGGGGCCTCCGGCGGGGCTTCGCGTTCGAGGATCAGGGTCACCGGACCGTCGTTGACCAGGGACACTTGCATGTGGGCGGCGAACTCCCCTTCGGCCACCTGGGGCCAGCGGGCGCGCAGCAGGCGTCCGAACCGGCCGTACAACGCGCGCGCGACCTCTCCCGGCGCCGAGCCGGTGAAGCTGGGCCGCGTCCCCTTGCGGACGTTCCCGTACAGGGTGAACTGGGAAACCAGCAGGATCTGGCCGCCCACGTCCTCCAGCGAGAGGTTCATCTTGCCCTGGTCGTCGTTGAACAGGCGCAGCCTGGGCAGCTTGGTCGCCATCCACTCCAGCTCGCGGTCCGTGTCCCCCGGGGCGAAGGCCGCCAGCACCACCAGGCCCCGCCGGATGCTGCCGGTCACCCGGCCGTCCACGGTCACCGAGGCGGGCCCGCTGCGCTGCACCACGCACCTCATGACGACAACGACCCCAGCTGGAAGCGTTCGATGGATTCCACCCCGGCCACCTTGCCCAGCTCGCGGATCACCTTCTCCAGGTTGTTGAGGTTGGTGACCTCCACCACGAGGGTGACGGTGGCCACCTCGTCCTCCGCGGAAAAGTCGCCGCTGCTGAGGTTGGTGCCGGTGCGGTTCAGGGCGTTGCTGATGTCCATGATCAGGTTCTTGCGGTCGCCCGCGCGGATGATCAGCTTGACCATGTAGGTCTGGTCCGGACGCGAATCCCAGGTCACCTCGATGAGGCGCTCGGGGCCGAGGTTGGGGTCGTTGAGGTTGCTGCAGCCCAGACGATGCACCGAGACCCCGCGTCCGCGGGTGATGACGCCCACGATCCCGTCGCCGGGAATGGGCTGGCAGCAGCGGGCGAAACTGACCATGAGGTTGTCCTCCCCCGCCACCCGCACGCCGCTGGTCGAACGCCGCACCAGCGCCCCGTACAGCTCCCGGCCCTTGGTCAGCACCTTGCCGGCGGCCGTCTCCTGCGGGGGCTCGAGCCGGCCGGTGATCTTGGCGACCGATACTTCCCCGCGGCCCACCGCGGCCAGCATCTTGTCCAGGGCCGTGTAGCCCATCTGCTGGGCCACGTCCACCAGGTCGTCGACCTTCGTCTTGAACTTGCCCCGCACCAGCTCCTTCTCCAGGATCTCCCGCCCCAGCTTGACGCTCTCCTGGTACTGGGTCGACTTGATCCACCGGCGCAGGTGATAGCGCGCCCGGCTGGTCTTGACGATGTCCAGCCACCCGGTGCTGGGGTTGGGATTCTTGCCCGTGAGGATTTCGACGGTGTCCCCGTTGTTCAGCTCCGAACGCAGGGTGGCGATGCGGCCGTTGATCTTGGCGCCGATGCAGCGGAAGCCCACCTCGCTGTGGATGCGGAAGGCGAAATCCAGCGGCGTGGCCCCGCGGGCCAGCTGGAACACATCGCCCCCGGGGCTGAACACGAACACCTCGTCGTCGAAGAAGTCCACCTTCAGGGCCTGCATGAACTCCTGCGGATCGTCGACATCCTTCTCCCACTCGGTGATCTGGCGCAGCCACTTGACCATGTCCGCCAGGTCCGCGGTGTCCGCGCCGCCGCCCTCCTTGTAGCGCCAGTGGGCGGCGATTCCCAGTTCGCTGCGCTCGTGCATCTCGGCGGTGCGGATCTGTACCTCGATGTACTTGCCCCCGGGGATGCGCACCGTCGAGTGCAGGGACTGATAGCCGTTGGGCTTGGGGGTGGCGATGTAGTCCTTGATCCGGTCCGACAGCGGGGGGTAGTGGCTGTGCAGCACGCCGAGGGCGTGGTAGCAGTCGGCCTTGGTCTTGGTGATCACGCGCAGGGCGAGCAGGTCGTACACGCGGTCCAGCCCGATGTCCTGGGCCTTCATCTTGCGGAAGATGGAGTAGAAGTGCTTGGGCCGTCCGGAGATGGTGCAGTCGAGGCCGGCCTCGTCCAGGGCCTGCTGGAGGGGGCTGACCAGGCGCTGGATCAGCCGCTCCCTTTCGGAGCGGGTCTGGTTGATGCCCGACTCGATCTCGAAGTAGCGCTCCGGCTGCAGGACCTTGAAGGCCAGGTCCTCCAGCTCCCACTTGATGCGCGCCATGCCGAAGCGGTGGGCCAGCGGGGCGTACACGTCCATGGTCTCCTGGGCGATGTCCTGCTGCCGCTCCGGCTTCAGGTAGCTGATGGTGCGCATGTTGTGGAGGCGGTCGGCCAGTTTGATCAGCACGGTGCGGGGGTCCTGGGCGATGGCCAGGACCAGCTTGCGGTAGGTCTCGGCCTTGCGCGCCTCGGGGTTGGGGTTGCGGATGCCGCTGATCTTGGTGACCCCGTCCACCATGTGCGCCACCGCGCCCCCGAACCTCTGCCGGATATCGTCCAGGGTGTAGGGCGTGTCCTCGACGACATCGTGCACCATGGCCGCCAGCAGGGTATCCAGATCCAGGCGCAGGTCCGCCAGGATGTCCGCCACCGTCAGGGCATGGGTGAAGAAGGGTTCGCCGCTCTTGCGCGTCTGCCCCTCGTGGGCCGCCGAAGCGAAGCGGAACCCGAACCATAGCCGGTCCTCGTCGGCGTGGGGATTGTAGGCGCGGACCTTGGTCAGGATCTGCTCCATCATGCCGGTCAGATCGACCGCCGGAGCCTGCCGCCGGGCATTCATCGCGGACCCGCCGGACGGATGTCCACCAGCAGCTGCTGGACCGGATCGTAATGCCCCGAGCGGGGGCGGAAGGTGCTGCGTCCGAGCTGGAACAGGATGTCCCACTCCATCTCCAGCAGGCCGCGGGTGTCCAACCCCTCGCGCTCGAGCATGCGGCGCCAGGCCTCCCCGGTGCCGAAGGAGATGAACTCCCGGCCCAGGGCGGGGGTGTCGGATCCGCGCGGACGGGACGGGCCGCGGAAGGCGAAGCGCAGGTGCAGTCCCCCGCTGAGGCTGGTCGGCGGCCGCTGCAGGCGCAGGCCCGAGCAGCGGAAGACGGGCTTGCGGTTGCCCGCCCCGAAAGGTTCGAGGTTCTCCAGCTCCCGCACCAGGCGCGTGACGTCCTGGGCCCCCAGGTCCGCAAGGCACAGATCAAGGTCGTAGTGCTCGGGCACCGGCCCGCTGTCCGGCCGGGAGCGCAGGGCCTGCAGGAAAGCCTCGCGGAAGGCGTCGATGTCCCGGGTGCGCAGGCTCATGCCCGCGGCCTGGGCGTGGCCGCCATGGCGGATCAGGAAGGATTCGCAGCGGTCCAGGATGGCCTTGACGTCGATGCTGGGCACGCTGCGCACCGACCCGCGGGCCTCGTCGCCCTCGATGGCGATGAGCACCACGGGCAGCTGGTACTGCTCCACCAGGCGCGCGGCCCCGATCCCGATGATGCCCTTGTGCCAGTCGCTGGAGGCCAGCACCAAGCCGGGATCGCCCCGGCGGACGAAGGGCAACGCCATGTCGATGGCCTGCTGCTTGAGGATCAGGTCCTGCTCCTTGCGGCGGGTGTTGGTGCGGTCGGCCTCCTGGGCCAGGGCCAGGGCCTTGTCCGCATCCCGGGTCAGGAGCAGTTCCAGGGCCGACATCACGCGCCCGATGCGGCCGCAGGCGTTCAGCCGGGGAGCGAGCTGGTAGGCGAACTCACCAGTGGTCACGGGGAAGCCCCGGTCCAGCCCCGCGACCCGCAGCAGCGCCGCCAGGCCGGGCCGGATGCGCTGGCGGTCGTTGAACAGTTCCAGGCCCTTCTTGACCAGGATGCGGTTCTCCCCCACCAGGGCCATCTGGTCGGCCACCAGGCCCAGGGCCACCAGGTCCAGCACCGAGTTCAGGAAGCCATCGGGCAGGCAGCCCGGTTCGGCCTGCTGCAGGGCCTGGGCGAACTTGAAGGCCACCGCCACCCCGCACAGCTCGGGATTGGGATAGGTGGAGCCCTCGCGCCGGGGATTGACCAGGGCAACCGCGGCCGGACGCTGCTCGAAGATGTGGTGGTCGAGCACCACGACCTCCATGCCCAGGCTCCGGGCCAGGTCGATTTCGCGCACCGCCGCCGCCCCGGTGTCCACCGTGATCAGGAGGGTCACGCCCCGTCCCGCCCACTCCCTGATCATGCGCTCGGCCACGCCGTAGCCGTCGATCAGGCGGTCGGGGATGAAGGGCGGCTCGGGCAGGATCCGGTGTTCGCCCAGGCGCAGCTGCGTGAGGGTTTCGTAGAGCAGCGCGCTGCCGGTCAGGCCGTCCACGTCGAAATCGCCGTGCACGGCCACCCGCTCCCCGTTGCGCACGGCCTCGAACACGCGGTCGGTGGCGCGGTCCATCTCCTGCAACGCGAAGGGATCGTGAAGCTGGTCCAGGGAGGGGTAGAAGAAGCTGTCGAGGTCGTGGCCGGAGGTCACGCCCCGGGCCGCCAGCACCTTCAGCAACCAGTCCGAAACCTGGAAGTCCAGGGGAATCCGGCGGTGCATCAAGGCGATCAGGTCGTCGCCGACGACGTGCCCCTGCAACCAGGGACGGCCGGTGAAGACACCCACGGCGGGGGACTGGGGAATGGCCGGATCGGTCTTCAACACGCCTCCACGACCCTCCGCAGGGGAAGGCCCAGACAACCGGGCGGCGCAAGGGGCCGCCGCTCTCCATGGATGGCGTGAGAAGCCGGTCGTAAGCCGAGTTCTGTTACCGGGCGCCAAGCGACCGGCGACGATCATGTATCTGGGACCGACGTTGCCGCCGGCCTCGAGCGACCGACCCGGGAGTACGAACGAGGCGGGCCACCTCATCCTCCCCTATTTGGTCTTGCTCCAGGTGGGGTTTACCCTGCCACCACTGTCGCCAGTGGCGCGGTGAGCTCTTACCTCGCCTTTTCACCCTTACTGCCGCCGCAGCGGAAGCGGTATGTTTTCTGTGGCACTTTCCGTGGGATTGCTCCCCCTGGCCGTTAGCCAGCACCCTGCCCTGTGGAGCTCGGACTTTCCTCGTACCTCCCTACCCTGCGGTTGGAAGAGACGCGATCGTCTCCCCGACTTCTCACACCCCCATGATATACCCAAGCGGCGGCGATGTCCCGTAAAAAACGGGGCGAAATCCGGCTCAGCAGCCCTTGTCCAGGGCCCGGTTGGCCAAGGCGTCGGCGGCGGCGTTCAGGGAGCGCTTGATGTGCTTGACCCGGAATTCCCGCAGTTCCCGCGAAAGGAAAACCACCTGCTGGTACAGGGGCCTGAGGTCGGGACTCTTGACCCGGTAGACCCCGGTCAGCTGGCGCACGATCAGTTCGCTGTCCATGAACAGGTGGACTCGATCGATACCCCAGCGCCGGCAATGCTCCAGGGCGGCCACAACGGCGCGGTATTCGGCCACGTTGTTGGTGGTCTTGCCGATGGCCTCGCAGTGGACAGCCAGCTCCGGGCCGCCCTTCTGCCGGAAGACGACCCCGATGGCCGCGGGGCCCGGGTTGCCCCGGCTGGCGCCGTCGGTAAAGACCTCCAGGACCCCCGATCCGGTTCCGGGCAGCGGGCTTTCGGGGATGTCGGCGGCCAGAGGAAGCTCCAGGGCGGCGGCATCCGCCTTCTCCGACGTCTTTCCTGCTCCCCGGCCCTGACCCTCGGCGACCGGAGCGTTCTCCTTCCCGCCGGCCGGATCTGTGGCCAGGGAACGGCGCCAGATGGCCAGACGGCGGCGCAACTCGCGCACCGACAGGCCGCACTCCCGGGCCAGGGAGCGCAGATCGGTACTGCGTTCGAGGGTCTTGAGAAGATCCGCCAGGGTTTCCGGTTGCTTGGCTGCCATGTCTCTCCGCTCCTGTAGTGTCTTATGGTCTCAACGCCAAGGCCGGTGGACGAGAAAACTCCCGCATTGCAGGCAGCGCACCACCCGGGATCCGCGCCGGACACCCAGGGCGTCGGCGGGGGGCAGGACGGCGCCGCAGCCTTCACAGGCATCCTCGCGGGCAAAAAGCACCGCCCGTTTTCCGCGCTCGCGGAACCTGAGCAACCTGCGCCGGGTCGGGTCGGGAACCAGCGCGGTCAGGCGCTGGATCTCCCGGTCGATCTCCGGCAGGGCCGCGGGATGTTCCGCGGCCCGTCCGCCGACCGAGAACAGCTCCCGCTCCTCCTCCAGGGCGGCCAGTTGGACCAGGATATCGATGAGGATCGCCGTTTCCATCCCGGGTCATCCTAGCACGCCGCCGAAGGCCCGAACAAGGGCCGGAACACCGGACAAGCCGCGGGAAGGCCCAACGAAAAAGGGCGCCGAAACGCCCTTTTCCTGCTCACTCGTCTGATCTGCAGAAGGAGCGGCGGAGCAGTCAAAACCGCCGCGTCCGCCCGGGCCGATTCCGGGAACCGGCCGGAAAAATGATGGTGGGCGATACTGGACTCGAACCAGTGACCTCTCGCGTGTGAGGCGAGCGCTCTAGCCAGCTGAGCTAATCGCCCCCGACATCATCTTTCCGCCGGGTTCCGCATCCGGGTGCGGCCCGCCGCCTTGCGGCTGGTGGTGGGCCCACCTGGACTCGAACCAGGGACCGGCCGGTTATGAGCCGGCTGCTCTAACCAACTGAGCTATAGGCCCCCCGAACCGGGAGCCGGAAGATAATAGATCCGCCCTGGGCGGTCAAACCATTTCCCCGTAGCCCTTGAGCTTGCGGGAACGGCTGGGATGACGCAACTTGCGCAGCGCCTTGGCCTCGATCTGCCGCACGCGCTCCCGGGTGACCTTGAAGATGGTCCCCACCTCTTCCAGGGTGCGCGGCGTCCCGTCGCCCAGCCCGAAACGCAGCCGGATGACCTTCTCCTCGCGCCGGGTCAGGGTGCTCAACACGCGCTGCATCTGGTCCTTGAGCATGCTGTGGGCCGCCTGCCGAGCCGGCGAAGGCGCCGAGTCGTCCTCGATGAAATCCCCGAGGTTGCTGTCCTCGTCCTCCCCGATGGGCTGGTCGAAGCTCACCGGTTCCATGCTGGCCTGCAGGACCCCCTGGACCTTCTCCAGGGGCATGTCCAGGAAGTTGGCCACTTCCTCGGGCTTGGGGTCGCGGCCCAGCTCCTGCAGCATCTGCCGCTGGGCCCGCTTGACCTTGTTGATGGCCTCGATCATGTGCACCGGCACGCGGATGGTGCGGGCCTGGTCGGCGATGGCCCGGGTGATGGCCTGGCGGATCCACCAGGTGGCGTAGGTGGAGAACTTGTAGCCCTTGCGGTAGTCGAACTTCTCCACCGCGCGCATCAGGCCGCTGTTGCCCTCCTGGATCAGGTCCAGGAATTCCAGGCCACGGTTGGTGTAGCGCTTGGCGATGGAGATCACCAGCCGCACGTTGGCTTCGATCATCTCGCGCTGGGCGGTCTCGACCATCTGCTTGCCCATGGTGATCTCGGTGCCGATGCGGTGCAGATCCTCCGCCGGCAGTCCGATCTCCCGCTCGATCTCCGCCACCCGCTTGCGCAGGTTCTTGATCACCCGGTGCGCCTCGTGGATGGCCTCGGCCTCCTGCGAACCCTTGGCGGCGCTCTTCATGGCCGCGGCCATCTCGGCGAAGGGCATCCCCACCGCCTCCTCGGCCTTGGCCATGCGGTCCTGCAGGTCGGCGACCTTGCCGTGGATCAGCAGCAGCTTGTTGGCCAGCTGTTCGACCTGGTGGGGAGCCAGCTTCAGGTCCATGAAGCTGTCGAGGATCTTCTGGTTCCGGTTCTCGATCATGCGCGTCAGCACGGTCGCCCGGGCGGGCTTGCGGCAGGTGG
>JALUJS010000297.1 GCA_027056825.1 Candidatus Krumholzibacteriia bacterium
TTCTCGGACATGGTCACGCGGATGAAAATGCAGCGCATGCTGACGCGCCTGGAGGCGAACCTGGTCGCCGAAACGCGCGAACACGCCCGGACGATCCTGCGGGACCGCAAGCAGCAGGAAGCGGCCCTGGCGGAGATCGCCAGGTCCCGCCTGGACATGGACGCGGAGAACGACCGGTTGGAGATGCTGCTGGCCGAGCAGCAGGCCGCCCTGCGCGATCTGAAGGACCAGCGCCGGGATATCAAGGACCGGCTGCTGGAGCTGGGCATGAACGAGCAGAAACTCACCTACGTCCTGGCGGACCTGGACAAGCAGCGTCGGCTCCGTGAACAGGAACAGGTGGCGGCTCCGGCAGCCGGGGCCCTGACCACCCGGGCCGGCAAACTGGAGTGGCCGGTGCGCGGATCGGTGCTGCGGGGCTATGGCCGCTCGGTCCACCCGCAGTTCAAGACCGTGACCCTGAACAACGGCGTCAACATCGCGGCCCCCGAGGGCTCGGCGGTGGCCGCGGTGGCCGCCGGCACCGTGGAATTCAGGGACCGTTTGCCCGGGTTCGGACTCTGCGTTATCCTTGACCACGGCGAGGGTTACTACACCCTGTACGCCTACCTGGAGCGTGTTTTCGTCGCCGCCGGCGCGAAGGTCGCCCAGGGGCAGATCATCGCCGAGGTCGGCAGGCCTTCGGACGGGGAGCCACCCCAGCTCTACTTTGAGATCCGCAAGGGGCGCACGCCCCTGGATCCGGCGGAGTGGCTGCGACCCCGCTGATCCGGATCCCTTCTTCCCGGCACGGCGATGAACCCGCTTGCGGGATCGCGTAGCGATTCGATCCCGCGGGTTCATGCTTTTCCCTGCCCCGGGCGGTCCGGCCCCTGCGTGCCTGCCGGAAGGTGTTGTCGCGTGGAATTCTATCCCCATCGTCCCGCGGTCCTGGAGCGGCTGGAGCAGATCCACCGGTCCGGCCGCCTGGGACAGCCGGTGCTGCTGACCGGGCCGGACGGCTCGGGCAAGGAGGCCACGGCCCTGGAGTTCGCCCGACGGCTGGCGTGCGTCTCCCCGGGTGCGTGCACGCCCGGCGCTCCCTGCGAGAGCTGCGCCAAGGCCCTGACCTTCCAGCACCCGGACATCCTGTGGATCGGCCCGGCGCCCGCCGGTTTCGACGAGGATGACGCCCGGGCTCTCTTTGCCGCCAAGCAGGAGGATCCCTTCTTCCGGCCGCCGTTCGCCTCGACGGCCTTCGTGGCCATCGGGGACAGCGAGCACCCCGGGCCCATGACCGTCCGGCACCTGATCCGCTTCCTGCAGCAGCATCCCTTCCAGGCCGAGCGGCGCATCGCGGTGGTCGCGGACAGCCGGCGGCTCAACCAGGCCGCGGCCAACGCCTTCCTCAAGACCCTGGAGGAACCGCCGGGGGGCGCGGTGATCATCCTGCTGGCCACCGGCACCGAGGGCATGCTGCCCACCATCCTGTCCCGTTGCCAGGAGGTCCGGGTCAACCCCTGGCCCGACGGGGAGCTGGCGGATTTGCTGTGCGAACTGCACGGGGTGGACCGGGAAACCGCCCTGGCCGCGGCGAACGTGGCCGCCGGGGACGCCCGCCGCGCCGCTTCCCTGCTGCAGGACATCACCCCGGTGGTCCGCAAGACGGCCCTGGCCTGGCTGGACTGGATCCGGCTGGGGAACAGGGGCTACGCCGCCATCCTGGCGGACGAGATGCACCGCGGCGTGCCGCCCCACATCCTGGACGCCGACGAGGCCGCCGTCTGGAAGGGTCACGGGAAGAAGGGGGCCAGCCGCAAGGGCCACCGGTCCGGTTCGGCCGACGGCGTCGCGCCCGGTGCCGCGGCCATCCGCCGGGACCTGGCCATCCGCCTTTGCGAATGGCTGGTGTTGCTATACAGTGAGGCCATGAAATGCCGGGAGCTCGGGGATGCCTGGCGGCCGCGGGTGCCCGAGGCCGCCGACCTGATCCGCGGCTTCGCCTCCGGGCGCGCCACGAACACCCTGCTGGGTGACCTGGAGCGGATCGAGGCCTGCCGCGGCGACATCGACCGCAATCTCAACATCGGCTTGTTGCTGGCCGTGCTCAGCGAGGAACTGATCGACCATGCCGAAACCGACCGGACCAGGCTCCAGGGGACGTAACGACGGCCGCGCTCCGCGCGGGTCCGGGGGTGGCAAGGGCCGGGGGCCGCGACGCGGGCCCGGCGGCAAGCCCCCGGTGCGCAACCGCCCCCGCCGCGAGGCCCCGCGGGAATTCCCCGAGGGCGTCGATCTGGTCCTGGTCCGCTTCAAGGGCAATCGCAAGGGTTACTACCACAACCGCCGCCGGGTGCCGCTGAAGGTGGGCCAGTACTGCCTGGTGGAGGCCGACCGGGGCAAGGACATGGGCCGGGTGACCTACATCGGAAAAGGGCGCCTGGAGTGGTGGGCCTTCGCCCAGGACCAGGGGGTGCTGGCGGCGGCCACGGAGCAGGACCTGGCCCGCCTGCACGAGAACCGCGGCGACGAGTGGGAGTTCTACGACATCTGCCTGGAGAAGATCCTGGCCCGCAAGCTGAACATGAACCTGGTCTCGGTGGAACGGCAGTTCGACCACAAGAAGATCACCTTCTACTTCACGGCCGAGAAGCGCGTGGATTTCCGCGAGCTGGTGCGCGACCTGGCGGGGGTCTTTCGCACCCGCATCGAGTTGCGGCAGATCGGGGTCAGGGACGAGGCCCGCTTCAAGGGCGGCATCGGGATCTGCGGCCGGGAATTCTGCTGCTCCGGATTCCTGCATCGCTTCGTGCCGGTGACCCTGAAAATGGCCAAGGCCCAACAGCTGCCCCTGAACCCGGCCAAGCTGTCGGGCCCCTGCGGCCGGCTGCGCTGCTGCATCAACTACGAGGACAAGCTCTACCAGGAACTGCGCCGCAACCTGCCCCGGGTGGGCGCCACCGTCCGGACGCCGGAAGGCCGGGGCGTGGTGCGCAAGCTGGACCTTTTGCGCGAGGCCTGCGCGGTGGAGATCCCCGGACTGGACGGACTGCGCGAGTTTCCCGCCGACAAGCTGCGGTGGAACGGCGAGCACAGCCTTCCGGCCGGACGCAGGGGCCCGGGGCCGGTCTCCCCGCCGTCATGATCGACAGCCACGTCCACCTGAACCGCCCCGAATTCGCGGACGACCAGGCCGCCGTGTTCGCGCGCGCCCGTGAGTGCGGCGTCACCGGTTTCCTCAACGTGGGGTACGATCCGGCCACCTGCGAGGAGTCGGTGGCCCTGGCCGAGGCCCACCCGGACGTGTGGGCGACGGTGGGGATCCATCCCCACGACGCCGAACTGCTCGCCGACGCC
>JALUJS010000298.1 GCA_027056825.1 Candidatus Krumholzibacteriia bacterium
CATGGCTGGGGCGGCCGTTGGCTCCCCGGCGATGGCGATCATGGATTTCAGGCGGTCCGTCCAGGCTGACCTGCAGATGCAGCGCCTCCTGCAGGATCAGGTCGGCGGCCCGGCGGTCCAGCAGCATCCCGTTGGTGTCCATGGCCAGGACGGCGTCGCGACCGCGCCGGTGGGCGCGGATGCGGGAGACCGCGGCGGTTATGGTTGGGAACGCCAGCAGCGGCTCCCCGCCGTAGAAGGAGATCACCGGGGCACGATCCGGGTCGCAGCGATCCAGGAAATAGTCCACGGCCCGCGAGGCGATCTCCGGCGGCATGGTCCGGTCGCCGTGGGTGCGGACCCAGCCGAGCTCCGCCCCGTGCAGGCAGTAGCGGCAGCGCAGGTTGCAGGCCTCGGTGACCGTCAGCACGAGATGCTGGAGGTTGCGGTCACGGGATTCACTGCCCGATTCAGCCCGGATGCGCGGCCGATGGGAACTGAACAAACCCTCGCCCCGGGCGCGCGCGAGGGACTCGCGGGCGCGGCGCATCTGGTCGGGGGTGAATTCGTCTTCCGGATCAGGGCCGTCGCCATGGCTCAGGGAGCGGAGCAGGGCCGCCAGGGGAGGCTCGATCTCCAGCAGGGCGTTGGTGCCTACATCGTAGGCATAATCCCGGTTGCCCACGGAAAAGACGTGGCAGAAGGGCGGAGGGCCATGGTCCGTCGGCGCGGGGTTTATCCTGACCGTACGGGGTGGTTCTTCGCTGCGGTCACGGCGGCGATCACGGTGTCCGGGCGCAACGCTGTGGCCCACGTCACCATCAGGTTCCGCAGGGGACGAGGGATTTCGTTCTCCGGTTCGATCCGGACGCCCGCAAAGGGATGACCCGCCATCCGGGCCTGTTTGATCATCCACCATTGCCAGTTGCGCTCCCCGATGAGCAGTCGGTCCTGGTGGAAACTGTTGGCGTGATTGCCCACGATCACCAGGGTCATTGTCGTTTGCCGTATGTCCGCGGCCAGGTTCCGCAGGGCGGTGTTCGGGTCGGGGAATCCGCGCGGGGGCGGGACCAGAAACCGGATCCGCCCCTTGCCCAGACGCTGCAGATCCCGGAAGAAGAAATCGTAGCCGTGATCGTGGTCGAAATCGTAACAGACAAACACCCCGACGTCCGCCATTCCCGTCACCTTTTCACTGGATATGATAACGATGGATCCTCAGAATCGTCTTCCCCCTCTTTGGAAGTAAAAGGTCGGATACCGGGTTTTGGATGCACACCGGGCCAATTTTATCCTGATTGCGTCGGAACTGGCACTTCGTTCCGATGTTTTGTTCATTCACCACAAGGGCCTGCAGGTCGGTTGACGAACAAATCCTTCCCTGACTCCCCATCCCTTCCGATCCGGCACGACCCTTGCGGAATGTCCGCGGGCCCGGCGGTGTAGGCAGGCCGGGTCGCGCCCCGCACCACCGGGCGCGGGCCACGGAAGGCGCACAGGATCCAGACGGGGGTCGATCATGGCTGAAACGACGAGCAATCCGCTGCATAACCACTTGGTGGCGTTGAAGAACGGCGAACGCGTGTTCGAGAACGCGTTCGAGGGGATCACCCGCATGATCCTCTCCGACGAGATCGAGAAGGTGGTGGCCAACGGCCGGACCACGTACGATTTCAAGATCTTTCGTCGCGGCAAGAAACACATCATCGGGTTGTATGATGAAATCAACAGCTTCGTGTCCTACGTGAAAGACGCGGCCGAAGGCGGCAGCAGCAAGGAGATGGCCTACGTCCTGGTGGGCGAGCCGGGCAACGGCAAGACCTTCTTCGTGGAGTACGTCAGCCGCCTGTACCGGGAATTTCTTGCCCACGAGCCCAACCGGAAGTACACCTTCCGCTTCAACGGGTTGGACAAAATCGGGACATACGGCAAGATCACGACCATCGAGAGCCAGACCTACGAGGACCCCTGCGTGCTGGCGATGAACCTCCTGGAGACCCCCGAGGAGAGCCGCGCCTATCTGGCCCGCAAGATCGGCCTGAGCGACGAGCAGCTGGACCGCATGTGGGAGAACTACCGCCCGCTGGGCGCCTGCTCCGGCTACATCTGGAACGACATCCGCACCTACTGCCAGGGCAAGATCGCCGACATGCTAGGCTTCGTGGACATCGTGCCGGTGCCCTTGAACGAGAGCCTCGGCACCATCACCGGAAAGTACCCGGCCAAGGACAAGATCACCTCCAGCGCCGTGGACCTGCTGGGCGAGGAGTCCATCCAGCGCCTGCTGCACATCACCGACACCAACAACCCCTACCGCTTCGACCTGCGGCGGGGCGCGCTGGCGCGGGTGGCCGGCGGGGGCATCCACTTCTCCGACGAGATGTTCAAGAACAAGAAGGACCTGGTGCAGGTCTACCTGGGCGTGATCCAGAACCGGACCATCGAGATCGACGGCTTCAAGTGGCCCATCGACACCTTGATCATCGCCACCAGCAACAACAGCGAGTTCAACCGCTTCCTGGCCGAGAAGGAGGAGGCGCCCATCGTCGACCGCTGCCGCATCAGCTACATCTCGCACAACACCAACTACAAGCTGCAGACCGAGCTGACGCAGTACGCCATCGGCAGCGAGACCAAGACCACGCTGCTGCGTGAGGATCTGCACCAGGATCCGAACCTGAACTACGCCGCGAGCACGGCGGTGGTCCTGACGCGCCTGCCCCACAGCGAGAAGCTCACGCCCATCGAGACCATGAAGCTGGCCGCGGGCGAGGTCGCAGGGGAGAAGAGCATCAAGGCCCTGGCCGAGGTCATCGATACCCTGAGCCAGGACACGGACATCACCAACCGCTTCGGCCAGAAGGGGTTGGGTCAGAGGAACCTGGGCCGGGCCATCCAGCTGCTGGTCGAGAGCAGCGAGACCAACGAGGGCCGCTGCATGTTCGCCTACGACGTGTTCAAGGCCATCGAGCGGGTGATCCTGGACTACGTCAACGAACCCAACGACCGGGCCAAGTACCTGTCGGACCTGAAGGTCGCCCGGGGACTGTACCGCGAGCGGATCATGACCGAGATGTTCAACGCCTACATGGACGAGCCGCAGGCCATCCGCAAGGACGTGATGAACTACGTGAACATGATCATCGGCATCGACGCCGAGCAGCTCGGTCCGGACAAGATGTGGAAGTACAAGGATCCGCAGACTGGCGAGCTGAAGGCCCTGAAGGTGGACGAACGCTTCATCCGCAGCATCGAGGAACGCCTGCAGCTGAAGACCGACGAGCAGCGCGAGACCTTCCGCACCAGCATCCGCAAGATCTACGGCCAGAAGATCAGCCTCGATCCA
>JALUJS010000299.1 GCA_027056825.1 Candidatus Krumholzibacteriia bacterium
ACCGAGTCCAACAACATCGACATCGTCAAGCTGAGCATGTCCGGGCCCGATCCCATCAGCGGCGCCCTGGACAAGCTGGGCCTGCACCTGCCCGGCACCCAGTACATGCTGGCGGCCGGCAGCATGGACATCCGCGACGGCTACCTGCCCATCTACAGCCGACAGAACAAGCTGGAATCGCCCGTCTATACCCAGGACTTCTGGTCGCCGCGACAGAAGAACGACTGGAACGGACTGCTCAAGTGGACCTGGAACATCACCCCCAACCACAAGATCAGCATCAACAACAGCCGGCAGGTGGCCATCAGCCAGGGCTTCAACCTGCCCGGCGAGGGCTATCCCCGTCCCTTCATGGACAACCTCGACCAGTACCTGGTGTTCACCAACGAGAACATCCTCAACCAGGTCTTCTACCGGCAGGTCCTGAACGAGAACTCGTGGTACGAGCTGACCCTGGGCCGGAACTTCAACCGGCAGCACAGCAACGTCAACGGCAACGACGACTTCACGACCTACAGCCACATCAACGCGCCGCCGATCCCCAGCGGGCAGGCTTTCGGAAGCGCCGACCGCTGGCACGACCACTACTCCGAGTCGTACACGGCCAAGGGCGCCTACTCGTTCATGGGCGCGGGCAACAACACCTTCAAGACCGGCTTCGACCTGTCGTTCACCGAGATGCAGCTCATCGACCTGCAGTCGTCGCTGGGCTCGCCGCCTCCAGGCAAGCTGGGCATCAAGGAGGACATCTTCACGGCCCATCCCATCACCGGCGCGGCCTACTTCCAGGACACCCTCGACTACCACGGCATGATCGTGAACGCCGGCATCCGGTCGGACTTCTGGGCGCCCGGCCGTGAGGTCGAGAAGGTCATGGAACACAACGAGGACTACCTGTTCATCTATCCGGACATGGCCGAGGAGTTCCAGCAGGACACCTTCGGGGCCTTCGGCCGCCGCTGGAAGATGCGCCTGTCCCCGCGCCTGGGTTTGAGCTTCCCGGTGACCGAACGCGACAAGTTCTTCTTCAACTACGGCCACTTCAGCCAGTGGCCGCGCTTCGCGTACGTGTACCCGCAGCTCGAGACCCAGACCGCCACCGAGGTGCAGTTGCTGGGCAACCCCAACCTCGACCCCAAGGTCACCGTTGAATACGAGACGGGCATCCAGCACGAGTTCGGCGGCCTGTGGAGCCTGGGGATCACCTTCTACAACCGGGACATCTACGACTACGCCAAGAGCGTCAGCCTGGGTTCGGTGGACATCGGCGCGGACGAGACGCCCGACCCCAACGACACCGGGACGGTGACCATCCAGCCGGTGCGCTACTTCAACGGCGACTCGGCGCGCAGCCTGGGCATGGAGATCAGCGTGATCAAGCGCACCACGCGCTGGCTGAGCGGCTCGGGCAGCCTGGAGCTGCAGCGCACCACCGGTACCAACAGCAACGCCGACGAGGCCTACCTGCAAGCCATCTACGACGAGGCGTACACGCCGACCGCCAGCATCGGTGGGCTGACCCGCAGCCCCCTGATCTGGGACAAGCCCTGGACCTTCAGCATGAACCTCGACTTCACGGTGCAGGAAAAGGACCGGCCCCGCATCTTCGGGTGGCTCATGCCCCCGAACTGGAGCGTCAACATCCTGGCGCGGGCCGAAGCGGGCCAGCGCTACACCCCGCGGTTCTACAACGGGCCGGGCGACTACGTGTTCGGGGACTTCAACAGCGATACCGGCCCCTACAAGAGCACCATCAACATCCGCCTCAACAAGTTCTGGAAATTCGGCCGGCGGCAGAAGCTCACCATGTACCTGGAGATCCGGAACCTCCTGAACCACAAGAACTACCGCCGGGTCAACCCCTGGACGGGCGAGGGCTACCGGGTCGGGGACTACAACCCGAGTTGGGAGGACCGCTGGTCCACCGAGGAGGATCCCCTGACCACCGACAGCGAGGAGTACGCCAAGGGTGTCGTGGATCCGAGCTATATCGAGAATCCGCGCCTGATCCTGTGGGGGGTGAGCTACTCGTGGTAGGCCGCCGCTCCAGCCTCGGCATCTGCCTGCGCACGGCCCTGCTCGTGCTGGTCACGCTGGCCTGCGCGGGGCCGGCCCGGGCCGGGGATATCCTGCGCCTGTACGGCGAGGAGAACGTGGGAACGGCCGGCGGCCAGTTCCTGCGCATCCCCGTGGGGGCCCGCGCCACGGCCCTGGGCAAGGCCTACGTGGCCGCCGGGACCGACGGCTCGACCCTGTTCTGGAACCCTGCCGGAGTGATGCGCACGCCCGGCAGGGTCAACTACTTCGCCTCCCACGTGGCCTACACCGCCGACATCAACTTGGACTTCGTGTCCATCCACCACCGGCGCCAGAACTTCGGCTACGGGCTGACCATGGGCGTCCTGCGTTCGGGCGACATCCTGCGCACCGACGAGTACCACCAGGAAGGCACGGGGGAATACTTCAACGCCAACCAGTTCTTCCTGGGCGCGAGCCTGGCCCGCGCCATGACCGACCGCTTCTCCATCGGCGGTACGGTGAAGTACTACCAGGAGAACCTGGACGAGTACCAGATCAAGTCCCTGCTGGCGGACCTCGGGATCCTCTACCTGGTCGGCTGGCACGACCTGCGCATCGGGTTCGCGGTGCGCAACTTCGGCAGCGACCTGAAGCCCTCCGGGACCCCGCCGGTCCTGCCGGACGGCTACCAGGCCAGCGCCGACTTCCAGAGCTTCCCCGCGCCCACGGTAGGTTCCTTCGGGGTGGCCAACACCTGGACCCTGGGACGGAACGTGGATTTGATGACGGCCGCGGACTTCAATCACCCCTCCGACTACAAGGAGAGCTTCCGCTTCGGGACGGAGCTGGGCCTGCGCCGCATGCTCTTCCTGCGCAGCGGTTACGAGACCAGCCGCACCGAGGGCGGCTTCGCAGCCGGCTTCGGCCTGCAACTCAACCGCAAGCAGTTCCGGATCCGCGTGGACTACGCCTTCAGCGACATGGGAAGCTTCGGAACCGTCCACTACATCTCCATCGACCTGTCCCCGCTGCACAAGCGCAAGGACCCGGACTTCTGGCGCAGGAGGGGGTTGCCATGACGCGCGGGCTGTTGCGATCGGTCCTGGCCGCCGGCGTCGTCCTGATGGCGGGCGGCCTGCTGTTGGCCTCCGGTTGCGGGGAGAAGATCGCCATTCCCGAGCCCACGGGCCTGTTCTCGGTCAGCGCCTACATCCTCGACGACAGCTACGTCGACACCGCGCCCCTGCAGATCGCCTCCAGCCAGGGCAGCATCTTCGTGCTGACGGCCGACTCGCTCACCAAGCG
>JALUJS010000300.1 GCA_027056825.1 Candidatus Krumholzibacteriia bacterium
TTGGGGCCCGTGGGGCAGGCCGTCCGGATGCAGGGTCAGCGAGCCCTGGGCGATGCCGCTGCGGCTCATGAACTCGTCGTTGCAGTAGTAGAGCACCTCGTCGGTCATCACGTTGGAGTGGTGATACGGCGCGGGCACGGCCTCGGGGTGGAAGTCGTAGAGCCTGGGCACGAAGGAGCAGATCACGAAACCGTCGCCGGCGAAGGTCTGGTGCACCGGGGGCGGCTGGTGCAGGCGGCCCACGATGGGTTCGAAGTCGTGGATGCTGAGGGCCCAGGGGAAGTAGTAGCCGTCCCAGCCCACGGTGTCGAAGGGGTGATGGTCCATGACCACGCGGTGGCAGACCGGACCGGTGCGGGTGATGATCTCGAACTCGCCGGTCTCGTCGTGGACCTCCAGCTCCGCCGGCGGCCGGATATCCCGCTCGCAGAAGGGGCTGTGTTCCAGCAGCTGGCCGTGCTTGTTGCGGTAGCGATCCGGAGTGCGCAGGTGGCCCCGGCTTTCGATGACCAGGTGGACCTGGTCGCCCGCGGCCGGGACCAGGCGGTGGATGATCCCCCGCGGGATCACCAGGTAGTCCCCCGCGCGGTAGTCCAGGACGCCGAACTGGGATTCCAGCCTGCCTTCGCCCCGGGTGACATAGACCAGTTCATCGGCCGCGGCGTTGCGGTAGAAGAAGTCGTCCGCCCGCGAGGGCTTGGCCAGGAACAGGGCGATGTCCCGGTTGAAGACCAGCGGCACACGGTCGCGCACGGAACTGGGGCCGCACTCCAGCTCGTGGGTGCGCAGGTGGCGCATGCCCCAGCGCGCCTCCGGATCCGGCTCGGGCTCCAGGGGCGCGCGCCAGGCCGTCTCCACCGCGGTGACGGTGGTGGGCCGCCGCAGGGTGTACAGCAGGGACTGCAGGCCGGTGAACCCCAGGTTGCCCATCAGGTGCTCGTAGTGGATCCCCCCGTCGGGATTGGGAAACACCACGTGGCGCTTGGCGGGAATCCGGCCCAGCCGGTGGTAGAAAGGCATGTCACATGTCCCTTGGCTAGAGGTTGCCGCGCTGGGCCTGCTCCTGCTCGATGGTCTCGAACAGCGCCTTGAAGTTGCCCTTGCCGAAGCTGTTGCTTCCGCGGCGCTGGATGATCTCGATGAACAGCGTGGGCCGGTCCTGCAACGGGCGCGTGAACAGCTGCAGCAGGTAGCCCTGGTCGTCGCGGTCCACGAGGATGCCCAGCTCGGCCAGGCGCGCGCGGTCCTCGCTGACCTCGCCCACCCGGTCCCACAGGTTATCATAGTAGCCGCGCGGCACGGCCAGGAATTCCACCCCGTTGGCCCGCAGGGCCGCGATGGTCTCCAGGATGTCCTCGCAGTGCATGGCGATGTGCTGCACGCCCGCGGTCAGGTTGGCGTCGATGTACTCCTGGATCTGGCTCTTGCGCAGGCCGTCGGCGGGCTCGTTGATGGGAAACTTCACCACGCGGTCGTCCGAGGCCACCACGGTGCTGCGCAGGGCGGTGTACTCGGTGGAGATGTCCTTGTCGTCGTAGGAGACGAATCGGCCCAGGCCCAGGGTGCGGTCGTACCAGTCCACCCAGCGCTGCATCTGCCGATCCTCCACGTTGCCCACGATGTGGTCGATGAAGGTCAGGCCGGTGTGGAGGCCCCGGACCTCGGTGGGCGCGTACCCGGGCAGGAAGCCCTTGTATCCCTTGCGCTGCACGAAGGTGTGCAGCACCTCGCCGTAGGTACCGATGGTCGCCGTGCGCACGGCGCCCAGCTCGTCCTCCCTGTCGGCAGGTGCGGCGGCGGCCGCGGCACCCGCCTCCACGGCGTGGTTGAACACCGCGTCCACGTCGTCCACCTCCAGGGCGATGTCCCGCACCCCGTCCCCGTGGTTTGTCAGCCAGATGTTCAGCGGATCGAGGTGGTGCAGGGGGGTGGTCAGCACCATCCAGATATCCCCCTGGCGCAGGACATAGGAGGCGCGGGCGTGGTCTCCGGTCTCCGGGCCCCGGTAGGCGACCTGGTCGAAGCCGAAGGCCTTGCGGTAGAAATAAGCGGCCTGCTTAGCGTTCCCCACCACCAGTTCCACATGGTGGACCTTACGGACGAGCTGTGGCATGGCTGGTTCTCCCGTGGAAAATCGTGAATTCGGACAAAGTCATACCATTAATGACGGAAGGAATTTTTGTCAACCAGGAGAAATTCGCATAAAGGAATTATTCCACCTGACGATAAAGAAACCACTTAAGCATAGCCCAGGTGGGGCCCACTGATTGGAAAACAGGAAAAATGAATCATCTCCCACTCTATTCAGTTCTAGGCTCAACCCTGTTCGCCCTGATCGTCATGGGCCGCCGGCTGATGCGACGGCATCGGTTGCACCGGTTGCGACAGGGGCGTCTCATCCGGGACCTCATGCTTTTTCGCCGCCGCTACTCCCTCCTGATCGAGCTGTCCGGCAACTGGCTGTGGGAAACCGACGGTGACCTGCGCCTGACCTACGTCGCGGGGAACCTGGCGGAATTCATCCCCGAGGGGGCCAGCGGCGTGCTGGGTGCTCCCTTCACCGACCTGCTGCCGGAAGACGAACAGGAGCGGCTGCACCCCCTGCTGATGCAGGTCATGGCCGACGGGAAAACCCGGGAAGACATCGAACACTGGGTCCGCAAGCGCGGCGGGGAAGAAATCTGCGTTTCCTCCAGCGTGACGCCCCTGCGCGATGATCAGGGTCGCATCTGCGGCCTGCGGGGCTTCAGCCGGGACATCACCGCCCTCGTCATGTCCCGCGAGAATCTCAAGCGGGCCAAGGAGGACGCCGAGGCCTCGGCCCGGCAGCTTGAGCGCACCGCCGCCATGGCCAACGAGATGGCCCTGGCCGCCGAGACGGCCAACAAGGCCAAGAGCGAGTTCCTGGCCACCATGAGCCACGAGATCCGCACGCCCATGAACGGCATCCTGGGCATGGCGTCCCTGCTGGGTGATACCGACCTCGACGCCGCGCAGCGCGAATACTGCGCCAACATCACCGCCAGCGGCGAGGCCCTGCTCCACCTGATCAACGACATCCTGGACTTCTCCAAGATCGAATCGGGATACCTAAGCCTCGAGTCCGTACCCCTGTCACCGCGGGAACTCGTCGCCGACGTGGTGAACATGTTCGCCATCCGCGCCCGCGAGCTGGGCCTGGACCTGGATACGGTCCTGGACCCGGAGGTTCCCGACCTCATCCTGGGCGACCCGGTGCGGCTGCGTCAGATCCTGATCAACCTGGTCGGCAACGCCCTGAAGTTCACGCGCAAGGGCGGCGTCACCATCGGCTGCAGCGTCGA
>JALUJS010000301.1 GCA_027056825.1 Candidatus Krumholzibacteriia bacterium
TCCGGACCCTGACCGTGGCCGTGTTCGCCATCCTGGCGCCCGGTCTGTGGTGCCTGTACAGCCTGCTGGAGACCGATCCGGCCACCACGGTGCAGGGGGCGCGCTGGATCCTGGCGGCCCCGTGGGCCCTGGCCCTCATGCCGGTGGCCGCCGATCCGGAAGCCCGCCTCCGCTTCGCATGGGGCCTGGTCGCCGGCGGCTTCGTGAATATCCTGGTGATCCTGCTGCAGGTGGCCGGTCTGGAGCCCCTGCTCATCAGGCTGGGGCTGTCCTCGGCCGGGGCCGCGTTCAACAACTATGTGGCGTTCATGGTCCGTTTCCCCGGTCTGCACGGCCAACACAACGCCAGCAGCGCGGTCATCAGCCTGGCCGTCCCCGCAGCCCTGTATCTCTTCCTGCACCGCCGCTGCTCCCCCGGGCTGCTGCTGGGGATCGTGGCCGGATTCCTGCTTGCCACGCACCTGACGAGCACCCGCAGCCCGGTCATCGTCTCGGTGGTGACCGTGGGTGCTGTGGCCGTCACCTCCCGGCGGCCGGGCAGGATAGTGCCCGGAATTGCGGTTGCGCTCGCGGTGGTGGTTCCGCTGTTGCTGGTCTACGGACCGCCCGGCGGCTGGGCCCGCTGGCGCAACGAGCAGGCCGTGGCGTCCAACGCCCACGAACGGTTGCGGAGCAACACCGGGGCCGCCGAGGTGATCCTGGAGCATCCCCTGGGCCTGGGCGTGACCGCCGGACGCACCGTTCTGGGCGACGCCACCGGGTTCGCGGCCGCCCACAACGCCTTCCTGGAGGCGGGGCTCGTCTTCGGCGCCGGTTTCGGCCTGTTGGTGTTGCTGGGGATTCTCAAAGGGGCCCTGGGCATGGCCCACGGAGCAGGCTCCGCGCAGTACCTGCCCGGGATGCTGGCCTTGCACACCGCGGGGTTGTTCATGTTCGAGGAACACCTGAACAACCCCACGTTCATCATCCTGGCGCTGTGGTTCGTGGTCCTGCTGGTCCGGCGCCCGGTGCCCGTCTCAAGAGCGGAACACCCGCTCCCGGTTGACTGACAGGTAGTCCCACACGAAGGCCAGCACCGTCCCGCCGATGAGGCCCAGGGTCACGAGGATCAGGATCGCCCTGAGGGTGCGGGGCCGCACGGGCTTGTCCGAGACCATGGTCTGGCCCACCCGCTGCAGGGGGGACAGCAGGCTGAGCTTGCTCTGCACGGCGGCGGCCTGGAGCTCGAGGTCCCGCCGCTGGGCCGGGATATCCAGGCGGCGTTCCAGCCGCAGGTCGCCCAGCTTGCGTTCGACATCGCGCAGCTGCGCCTGGATGGAGGCGTCCTGTTGGATCTTCAGCTTGTCCGCCTTCAACGCGGCGGTGTCGGCCTCGTACAGGAGGCTGTCGGACAGGGCCTGGTTGGCGGCCAGGGCCTGGCTGACCTTCAGCTTGGCTCCGGTCAGCCCCTCGAGGATGTCCCCGCCGTCCAGCACGGCGTCACGCCGCACCCAGCCGGGAATGGTCGTGGTGTCCAGCACCGCACCCGCGGCCACCCTGGCGATGGCCCGGTCCAGGGTGGACAGATCGGCCTCCAGGGCCGGCCGCCGCGAAGCCAGGTCCTCCACGCGCCCCCGGCAGTAGGCCTCCCGGCGTTGGAGGGTCTTCAGGTCCACTCCCAGCTCCCTGATCTTCCCCTCGATCATGGTGGACTCCGCCCTGGCCGCCTCCAGGCGCAGCTCCAGCCCGGCCTCCTTCTTCTCGACCCCCAGCAGCTGGTTCTCCAACTCCCGGGTACGGATGGTCAGTCCGTCGCGCGTGAGCTTGAGCTGGCTGGAGACCGAATCCGCCTCGGCATAGGCGTTGAACAGGGCCAGGGAGGTGTCCAGGATCGCCGCCGCCAGCTCCGGGCTGGTGGCGGTGGTCCACAGCGTGATGACCTCGCCGCCGGAAAGATTGGTCAGGCCCTGGGCGATGAACTCGGCGCGGATCACCGGCCGCGCGTCGCGGTCCAGGTGCAGCTTCTCGATCAGGCCCTTGCGGTACAGCTCCTGCTCGTACCAGCGCTGGATGTCCTTGAGCTGCCACTGCCGCACCGGTCCCCCGCTGGGGTCGAAGGCCGTGATGCCGGGCCGGATGGTGGCGTAGGCCTCCCAGCGCCGCGTACCGAAGATCCCGTAGAGGGCGCCTGTCAGCAGCCCCAGCAGGGGCAGAGCCAGCACGATCATGCGGCGTCGCCACAGGATGTTCAGGATGGAGGCCAGGTCCAGGACCTGGTCGTGCAGGGACTGTTCGTTCACGCGGGCCCTCCCGGACCGGCCGCCGCGCCCGCCGGGCTACAGCAGCGCCTTGAGTTTCTGCTCCGAGACGTCCAGCACGTGGTCGTGCAGCGACCGTCCGTGGGAGTCCATGGTCACCACCGCGGGAAACTTCTCCACCCGGAACTCCCAGATGGCCTCCGGCGAACCGAACTTCTCGGCCATATGCACCCCGGCCACCTCGACCACCTTCTCGGCCAGCACCTGCGCGGCGCCGCCGATGGCGTGGAAGTACACCGCGCCCACCTTCTTGCAGTAGGCCAGGGTCTTCGGTCCCATGCCGCCCTTGCCGATGACGCCGCGGATCTTGAATTTTTCCATCAACGGGCCCTGGTAGGGCTCCTCGCGGATGCTGGTGGTCGGGCCGGCGGCCTTGACCACCCACTTCCCTTTCTCGCGGACCACCACCGGGCCGCAGTGGTAGACGATGCTGTCGGTCAGATCCACCGGGGGCTTGCCGCCGTCGTGCAGGTACTTGTGGACGGCGTCGCGTCCGGTGTAGATCAGGCCTGAAATCTCCACCCGGTCCCCCACCTTCAGGGCCCGGATCTTCTTTTCCGTAAACGGCGCTTCCAGCAACATGATCCAGCCTCCCTAGTAGAGCCAGCGGGTGATCTTTCCGGTTTCGGAGAGGGCGAAGCCCTGGCGGCGGAACGCCCAGCACATGTAGGCGACCGAGACGAAGAAGCTCGCGGGCACCCGGTTGCGGTGGGTGATCTTGACGCCCAGCAGGGTGGTCTCCCCCCCGAAGCCCATGGGGCCGATGCCGAGGCTGTTGCCGTCCTTCAGGATCTTCTTCTCCAGGCGGGCCAGGGCCTTGTCGTCGTTGACGTCATCCAGCTTGCGGAAAAGGGCTTCCTTGGCCGCGATGTAGCCGGTACCCCGGTCCCCGCCGATGCAGACCCCCAGGATGCCGGGGCCGCAGCCCTTGCCCTGGGCCTGGAAGACGGCGTCCATGAGGCACTTGTAGACCCCGTCCAGGTCGCGCCCGGCGCCCAGCCGGGTGTCGGGCAGGCTGTACT
>JALUJS010000302.1 GCA_027056825.1 Candidatus Krumholzibacteriia bacterium
CAGCGACAGGTGGGCGATCATCTTGCCGGTGGCGATGCCGCCGGCCACGAAGACCGGCACCTGGTCGAAGTTGAACAGGATCTCCTGCAGCAGCACCATGGTCGAGACATGGCCGATGTGGCCGCCCGCCTCGCTGCCTTCGAGGATCAGCGCGTCGGCGCCGTAGTCGATCATCCGCTTGGCGATGCTCTGGGTCGAGGCGAAGCAAAGCACCTTGGCGCCGCTGTCCTTGGCCTGGCGGACCTCCTGGGCGCGCGGGATGGAGCCGGCGAACACGATGTGCCCCACCTTCTTCTCGCACAGGATGTCCAGGTGCGCGCGGTAGTTCGGGGCGATGGTGATGCAGTTGCCGGCGAAGGGGCGGTCGGTGAGCTTGCGGGTCTCGTCCACGTAGTCGGCCCACATTTCCGGCGGCATGTTGCCGGCCGCCAGCACGCCGAAGGCCCCCAGGTTGCTCATGCGGGAAACGAGCTGCGGGTCGCTCACCCAGGTCATGGCCCCGCACATGATGGGCAGTTCGCTGCCCAGGAATTCCTTGCCGCGCTTCCAGATGCGGTCCAGGCGCGCGGTGGGGCGCACGGGCTCATAGGCTGTCATGATCTTTCCCCCGTGATTCGGGTCCGATTCGGGATTCTCGTCCCAGCATGAACCGCTCCCTGCGGCCCTGCAAGGGGGAAAATGGATAACAGAAAGGGTCCGCTTTTGCAAGCGGACCCTCAAATGAGGCCGGTCATCGGGGCGCCGGTCCTACTCCAGATTCTCCAGCAGCACCTCGGCGATGTCGCGGGCGCGCATGTCGTCCTGGCGATCGGTCTCCTTGATGGCGTCGTCCATCATGGTCAGGCAGAAGGGGCAGGCCGTACACACCTCGGAGGCCCCGGTACCCGCGGCCTCGGCGATGCGCTCGTGGTTGATACGGGTGCCCAGGTCCTCCTCCATGAACATGCGGCCGCCACCGGCGCCGCAGCAGAAGCCCTCGCGGCGGTTGCGCGGCATCTCCACCATGTCCAGGCCGCCGACCGCGCCCAGCACCTCGCGCGGGGCCTCGTAGATATTGTTGTGCCGTCCCAGGTAGCAGGAGTCGTGGTACGTCACGGTGGCCTTGTCCGCCGCCGCACCCACTTTCAGGCGGCCCTGGGCCACCAGGTCGGCCAGCAGTTCGCCGTGGTGGATCACCTCCACGTCCTGGAGACCGAAGTCGGGATACTCGTTGGCGATGGCGTTGAAGCAGTGCGGACAGGCGGTGATCACCTTGCGCACCTTGTACTTCTGGAAGGTCTGGATGTTGGCCGGCGCCTGCATCTGGTACAGGTACTCGTGACCCACGCGCCGGGCCGGATCGCCGCAGCAACCCTCCTCGGTGCCCAGCACCGCGTAATCGACACCCGCGGTGTTCAGCAGCTTGCACACCGCGCGCATGACGTCCTGGTTGCGGCTGTCGAAGCTGCCGGCGCAGCCGACGAACAGCAGATACTCCGCCTGGCCCTTCTCGCGCATCAGCGGCACGTCCAGGTCGCCGATCCAGTCCTCGCGCGCGGCCGAACCCACGTTCCAGGGATTGCTGTTGTTCTCCAGGCCCTTCAGGGCGTTCTGCAGGGCCGACGGCACCTTGGCCTCCATCATGGTCATGTAGCGCCGCTGGTCGATGATGTTGGGGATGTGGTCGATGACCACCGGGCAGGAGCTGACGCACCAGCCGCAGGTGGTGCAGGCCCACAGCGCGTCCTCGCTGTTGACCTCGCCGATCAGCGCGGGCCGGGGCGTGCTCTCGATCAGCGCCGCCGCTTCCTTCATCCGGCCCTGGGCCTTGAGCTTGCCCACCGTCGCGTAGTGATCGGCCATGGCGTAGACCTGGTCGCGCTCGTTGGTGATGATCGAGCGCGGCTTGAGCGGCTTGCCCGTCAGGTTGGCCGGGCACATGTCGTCGCAGCGGCCGCACTCGGTGCACGAGTACATGTCCAGGATGCGCCGCCAGCTGAAGTCCTCGATGCGGCCCACGCCGAAGGTCTCCCGCCCCTCGAACTCCATCCTGTCCAGGTGCGCGCTGGGGGTCAGCCGGCCCAGGAAGACCGAGGGCAGCGCCGTGATCACGTGGAAGTGCTTGCCGTAGGGCAGCACGTTCAAAAAGGCCAGCACCAGGGTGACGTGTCCCCAGTACATGGCGTTGAACCAGTGCCGCAGCCCGGCCTCGCCCACGCCCGCGAAGGCGCCGCTCAGCAGCCCCGCAACCCAGGCGCCCGTACGCTCGGGAGAGTCGGGATGCAGGGTGAAGAACGCGGCGTCCCCCAGCAGATCGCTGATCATCAGGGTGGCGATCCAGAAAAGGATCAGCACCGCCTCGCCGCTCAGGTGCAGGCGTTTGGGCCGCAGGATCAGCCGCCGGTACAGGGCGTAGCACACCGCCACCAGCACGATGACCGCGAAGGTGTCCTTCAGGAAGGTGTAGGCCACTCCCACCGGCCCGACGAGGAAGGGCAGGTGGAACTCGGGATTGAAGCCGCGCCCGATGAGGGTGATGGTGCGCAGCAGGGCCACCAGGAAGCCCGAGAAGATGGCCACGTGCATGCGCCCGGCCGCCTTCTCGTACAGCAGGCGCTGCTGGCCGAAACCGATGCGGAAGAGGTTGCGCAGGCGCCGGCCGATATGGTCCAGGCGCGGATCGGGCTCGCCCGCCCGCAGGATCCAGTACCGGTCGGCGATGGTGCCGGCGAACATGGACAGGAAGATGAACAGCAGCAGGGACATCAACCAGGGATTCACGGCCTCTCCTTCGGATCTGTCCGATTAATGAATGACCATTCATTAATTCTATATCGTGACTCCCCAACCACCAAGCAAAAATCGAACCTGCTTTATCCATTGCCCCTTGCGCGCGGGTTGACCACCGCCTCCCGTTGCTATATTTTCGCTCCTGCTGCACGATTCCACCCCCTGGCGAAGGCAGGAACCCAATGGCTGGACCCGGCACCCTGAATCCCCCGGACGACCGCGTGCGGGAAATCCTCTCCGGCATGAAGCGCGTGGCGGTGGTCGGCATCTCCCCCAAGGAGGACCGCGCCAGCCACGGCATCGCCCGCTTCCTCATCGGCCGCGGCGTCGAGGTGCTGGGCGTCAACCCCGTCCTGACCGAGCCCGTCCTGGGCGCGCCCCTGTACCGGTCGGTGCGCGACGTGCCCGGCCCCATCGATGTGGTGGATGTCTTCCGCCGCAGCGAGGCCGTTCCGCCCATCGTCGATGACGCCATCGCCGCCGGGGCCAAGGTGGTCTGGCTGCAGGAGGGCGTGGTGCACGAGAAAGCCGCGGCCAGGGCCG
>JALUJS010000303.1 GCA_027056825.1 Candidatus Krumholzibacteriia bacterium
AGCGCGGCCGCATGACCCACAGCGAGCGCATGACCGAGATGGCGGCCGCCTGCATCGCCTCCATGGGCGATTCCCTGTGGGACGGTTCCGCGGCCGTGATCATGGTCTACCCCGTGGTCCCGGACACCCGGCGCTACCCCAACGAGGATGGCCGCGACCAGTTCGTCACCCACCTGGAGATGGGGCTGGCCGGCGCCTGGATGAAACGCATGATCCACACGACCTTCATGCACAAGCTGCGCGGCCGGGTGGGCTGGAAGATCATTCCCGAATAGGAGGCCGTCATGGAGATCACGCCCCGTGAACGATTCTGGATGAACAACAAGCTCTACCAGTTTTTCCGCTTCATCGTGCTGAACCTGAAAATCCTCAAGGCCGTGGATCACAGCAAGCGGTCCTGACCGCCGCGGCGATTCGGGGATGTGTACCGCCGACGGAAGACTGTTGTACCTGCAGGTACATCCCCGAGGTCTAATCTATATTGGCAACCTGATTAATGCTTTGAAAATTCATAAGTTACATCTACGGGAATTCTCTGGCCCCACTCCTGCAACGGGCCCCCCGTCACGACGGGCCATGAAAAGGAACCATTCACCAACCCCTGGCAGGAGGACCAAGATGAATCACCCGACCCTCAAAACCCTGACGGCGGTTCTGGCGGTAGCCGCCCTGGCCGCCACGTTGATGTTGGCCGGTTGCAGCGATGACGCGGCAAGCCCGGCGGGCCAGACACTGACCGGTGGCGACGACTACGAGAATCTCGATTTCACCCAGCCCAACGGCGGGTTGACCGCTACGGACGAGGAACCCGCGTTCGGCGACAAGGCCTTCGAGGATCTCCTTTACACCGAGGATATGCAGGCCTCCGATGATCCCGTGCTGGAGGACCCGGAAGTCCTGCACATGGACGACCTGGCCAACGATCCCGCTGATTCCACCGGTGAGGGCCGGCCGCGTTTCACCTTCGTGCGCCTGGAGTGGGGCATGATCCACGGGCCGGACGACAGCCTGGTGACCCCCGGCGATTGCCCTCCCCTGGACTGGTCCGGCGCGGTGGCTGTCGACCGTGGCATCGTGGTGGCGACGCTCCTGGTCCGTTTCGAACTGCCCTTTGATCACCTCGTGAGGCCGCGGCCGGATCGCCGGACCCTGGGCTTCATCTCCCATACCTACTGCCACTTCGACGGCCTGGTCCTGAAGATCATCGAACGGCCCGAGGATATTGCTCCGGACACCGAGCCCAACATGCTGCACATCAGCACCGGTCCCTTCACCCGCGACTTCACCCTGCGGGAACTGGTGGACATGAACGAGAACTTCCCGGTGGATGACCTCGGCAACAGCATGCACATCGTCGGCTACGCCGGGGGTAATCCCAATGTCTGTCCCAAGGGTTTCCTGCGGGGACGGTGGCGCCTGCTTCCCGAACCGGCGGAAGATGACACCACTGGCGTGATCGAACCGGGCCTGGCCGTGCAATATGGCACCTTCGGCGGTCCCTGGCTGGGTCTGGGCGGCGGCATCCGGGGTTTCATGAACTGCGGTTACGGCCTGGACGTCGATGGGAACCAGGTGTTCTTCGGTAAGCGTATCGACCGGTTCGGCCGGTTTGTGGCCTTCGTCAACGGCACCTGGACCGCGGCCGAGGACAGGATTTCCCTGGCCGGTTTCAATGGAGATTGGGTGACCGAGGACGGGATGCGAGAGGGCGAACTGGGCGGCAATGCCTATCCCTATCCCGGCTACGACGGGGGGTTCTATGAGGGACGCTGGGCGGCCCTCTGCGATCCCGACACGGGGGACGATCATCGTTGACCATTCCGGGAGCGGACGGCCGGCGGCCAGGGAGGGTCGCCGGCCGTTTCGCGCTTTTCTGTGTGCGCGGACCCGGTTATGGTCCTCTCATGAATCAGGCTCCCGGCAATGACACGAAGCGGCGGCGGCTCTGGACCCGGGGCGCCGTCGCGGTCTACCTGGTGATCATTCTGGTGGTGGCGTGGGGATTGTCCGCCTTCTACCGCGGGGCCCGGGACCACTTGGACGACGCCCTGGGCCAGCGCATGCTGGCGGTGGCCGTGAGCCTAGCCGTGACCATCGACGCCGAGGCGGTGTTCAACTACTCCCTGGGCGATTCCACGGCCCGGGAAACCATGGTCCGGTTGCAGGAAAGGTTCGAGGATCTGGGCTCCAGGCTGGACCTGGCCGAGATCACCCTGAGCGACCCGGACGGCCGGATCCTGCTGACCACCAGCGGGGCGCTCGAGCCGGGGGGCTGGAATGATTTCTGGGCCATGGACCAGCAGGCGGTGGACGCGGCCCGGCGGGGAACCGGGGCGGCCTCGCGCCTGTACCGTCTCCAGGGAGCTTATCTCAAATCGGCCCACGCGCCCGTGATCCTGCATGTGCCGGGGGCCGACGGTGATTTCGTTGCGGCCATCGTCACCGTCAGCGGCAGCCCCGATTTTTTCGACTCCCTGTCCCGTCTGCGCCGGGCGGCCTGGGCCACGGGCGCCGTGGTGCTGGCCTGCCTGGTGGTGCTGGCGATCCTTCTCTACCGCATCCAGGCGGCCCTGGAGCGCTCGCGTGCGGCCATGTTGAGGCAGGAGAACCTGGCGGCCATGGGACGGATGACCGCGGGCATCGCCCACGAGATCCGCAACCCGCTGGGCATCATCCGGGGAGCCGGACAGTATCTGCAGGAGCAGCTCCAGGAACGGGGATTGGACACGTCCATCGCCGCGTTCATTCCCGAGGAGGTGGACCGGCTGGACCGGATCCTCTCGCGCTATCTGTCCTTCGGCGCCAACGAGGCTGCGGAGCCGGAGGTCTTCGCCCCGGGACCGGTGGTGGCCGACGCGGTGAAGCTGTTACAGGACGAGTGCCGGGACCGCGGGATCCGGTTGGAGGTCGAGCCGCTGCCGGACGTGCGTACCGAGGGCGACCCGCTGCGCCTGCGCCAGGTGGTGATGAACCTGGTGCTCAACGCCCGGGACGTGGTGGACAACGGCGGTTCCATCACCATCTCCGGTGAGGCGGACGCCTCGGAGCTGAAGATCCGGGTCAGGGACGATGGTCCTGGCCTGCCGCCGGGCGATCCGGAGGAACTCTTCCAGCCCTTCCATTCCCTCAAGGAGAAGGGCAGCGGCCTGGGCCTGGCCCTGTCCCGCGCCATCGCCGAGGAAATGGGGGGCTCCCTCATCCTGGCCGACCGAAAGGACGGGCGCGGCGCCGAGGCCGTGCTCACCCTGCCGCTGGCGGCCGGCGACCGCACCACCGCAAAGGAGGACAGCCATGGCTCGCGTCCTGGTGGT
>JALUJS010000304.1 GCA_027056825.1 Candidatus Krumholzibacteriia bacterium
GTGCGGTACGTTGACCGAGCAAATCCGAGAATGCCTTTCCTGTCGCGCTGTTAACCATCCGCAGTAGCTCCTTCATGAATTATCCGGGTTAAGGAAGGGTTTGTCGTTTGAAACTGATCATCGTCGAGTCTCCGGCCAAGGCCCGGACCATATCCCGCTTCCTCGGCAAGGAATACGAGGTGGCGTCGAGCTACGGGCACATCCGCGATCTGCCCGGCTCCGCCGCCGAAATCCCCGCCAAGTACAAGAAGGAACCCTGGGCCCGCCTGGGGGTCGATCCCGACCACGGGTATCAGCCCATCTACGTGGTCTCCAAGGACAGCAAGCCCCGGGTGGCCGAGCTGAAGAAGCTCATGGCCAAGGCCGACGAGATCCTGCTGGCCACCGATGAGGACCGCGAGGGGGAAGCCATCAGCTGGCACCTGATGGAGGTTCTCAAGCCCAAGGTGCCGGTGCGCCGGATCACCTTCCACGAGATCACCAGGTCGGCCATCGTAAAGGCCCTGGAGTCGCCCCGCGAGGTGGATCTGCAGCTCGTGCGCGCCCAGGAGGGCCGCCGCATCCTGGACCGGCTGTTCGGTTATTCGCTCTCGCCCGTGCTGTGGAAGAAGATCCGGACCCGGTTGTCCGCGGGCCGCGTCCAGAGCGTGGCGGTGCGCCTGGTGGTCGAGCGCGAAGAGGAGCGCATGGCCTTCCGTGAGGCCGAGTATTTCGACATCGAGGCCTTGCTGACCGCCGGTGAGCTGCATTTCACCGCCCGCCTTACCACCATCGACGGTGTGAAACTGGCCGGAGCCAAGGATTTCGATCCTGACACCGGAAAGCTGAAGAAGCCCGGCGAGCGGGTCCACCTGGCCGGGGACCAGGCCGCGCTACTGGCCGGTGGGGCCAAGAACACCGTGCCCTGGAAGGTGCTGAAGGTCGAGGCCAAGCAGGCCGTGCAGCGCCCCGCGCCTCCGTTCACCACCTCGACCCTGCAGCAGGCCGCCAGCAGCCGCCTGCGCATGACGCCCAGCCGAGTCATGCGCATCGCCCAGCGGCTCTACGAGGGCGTGTCTCTCGGTGGCCAGCGCGAGGGTCTGATCACCTACATGCGTACCGATTCGCTGACCATGAGCGAAAAGGCCCTGCACGAGGCGCAGGAAGTCATCGCCGAACGGTTCGGGAAGGACTACGCCACCGGCCCGCGCCGCTACCGGACCAAGGCCAAAGGGGCGCAGGAGGCGCACGAAGCCATCCGCCCCACGGTCCTCGCGCGAACGCCCGACGACGTGGCGGCCTACCTGGACGGCGACGAGCTGGCCGTCTACACCCTGATCTGGAACCGGGCCGTGGCCAGCCAGATGGCCGATGCGCGCCTGGACAAGACGGCCGTGGATTTCGGGGTCACGGTGGACGGCAAGGAACTGGTGCTGCGCGCCAACGGGTCCGTGGTCCGGTTCCCCGGTTTCCTCCGGGTCTACGGACAGGCCGATCGCGACTCCGTGCTACCGCCGCTGGCCGAAGGCCAGACCGTCGGCGGGGTGGGCAACACCGCGGGCGTGGAGATCCAGGACGTCGAGGCCTTGCGCCACCAGACCCAGCCTCCGGCCCGCTTCACCGAGGCCTCCCTCATCAAGAAGCTGGAGGAAGAGGGCATCGGCCGGCCATCCACCTACGCCACGGTCATCAGCACCATCCAGTCGCGCGAGTACGTGGTGAAGAAAAAGGGCTCCCTGCTGCCGTCGTGGATCGGCATCGCCGTGACCGACCTGCTGCGCCGCCACTTCGACCACTACATCGACCTGAAGTTCACCGCCCGCATGGAAGAGGATCTCGACCGCATCGCCGCGGGGCTGGTGGACTGGGTGGAATTCCTGGACTGCTTCTACCGCGGTTGCGGCCGCGACGGGGACGACGGGCTGGAGGCCACCATCGCGCGCGAACTGGAGCGCATCGACTTTCCCCGCCTGCCCCTGGGCGTCGATCCGGAGACCGGCAAGCGGATCCTGGTGCGCATCGGCCGCAATTACGTGACCGTGGAAATCGAGGGCGAGGAGGAGATGCGCGCCACCGTGCCGGTGGACATGTTCATCGACGAACTGGATGCCGACAAGGCCCTCGCCCTGATCCACCAGAAGATCAGGAGCAAGGAACCCATCGGGCAGCATCCGGAAACGGGTCAGAACATCTACGCCCTGGTGGGGCCCTTCGGGCCCTATCTGCAGCTCGGCGAACAGGAGGGCGACAAGAAACCCAAGCGGATCAGCCTGGGCAAGAAGACCGACCCCTCCACCATCGACCTGGATTACGCCCTGCGCCTGCTCTCGCTGCCGCGGGAGATCGGTGTCGACCCGGAAACGGGCAAACCGGTGCGCGCGGGCCTGGGCCGTTACGGTCCCTATGTCGAACGGGACCGGGTCTTCGCCAGCGTCCAGAGCGTGGATACCCTCTTTACCATCACCCTGGAGGAGGCGCTGGAGCGCATCCGCAACAAGAACCGCAAGCCGGTGCTGCGCGAGCTGGGGAATCATCCGCAGACGGGCAAGCCCTTGCAGATCCTCAAGGGGCGTTACGGTCCGTATGTCACCGACGGCGAGGTCAACGCGACCATCGGCCGGGACGCCGATCCCGAAGATGTGACCATGGACGAGGCCGTCAGCCTGCTGGCTGCCGCGGCGGCCCGCGGCGGGAAGAAGAAGACGCGGAAGAAGACCACGAAAAAGAAGGCGGCCGGGAAAAAGACGACCACCAGGAAGAAGACCGCCAAGAAGAAAACGGCGAAGAAGAAAACGGCCAAGAAGAAGACCTCGACCCGGACATCCGCGCGGAAGAAGGCCCCCCGCGCCGTGACCGCGGAGCCCGTGGACGAATCATGATCTCCGTCGCCGTCGTGGGAGGCGGCCTGGCCGGTTGCGAGGCGGCCCTCCAACTGGCCGCCCGGGGGGTACCCGTCCGGTTGCACGAGATGCGTCCGACTCGCCGGTCCCCGGCCCACCGCACCGACCTGCTGGCCGAACTGGTCTGCAGCAATTCCCTCAAGAGCACCGATCCGCTGACGGCCTCCGGCTGCCTGAAAAGGGAGTTGGAGCTTCTGGGTTGCCGGCTGCTGGCTTTGGCCGCGGAGGCCGCCGTGCCCGCCGGGGCCGCCTTGGCGGTCGACCCCGTGGCATTCGGGCGCCGTGTCCAGGCGGCCGTGGAGGCCGACCCCCTGATCACCCTGTCCCGCACGGAAGTGCGGGATATCCCCCCCGACCCGGATACCGTCTGGCTGCTGGCCACCGGGCCCCTGACCACGCCCGAACTCCAGGCCGCCCTGGCGGAGATGACGGGCCGGCCGGGGTTGCACTTCTTCGACGCCATTGCTCCCACCGTCACGGCCGAATCCCTGGACATGGACGTGGTCTACCGGGCCGCGCGCTACGGCCGGGGAGAGGCCGACTACCTGAACATCCCCCTGGACGAGGCGCACTACCACACCCTGGTGAATGACCTGCTGGCAGCCGAGAAGATCGCCGTCAAGGATTTCGACCGGGCCGATCTGTTCGATGGCTGCCAGCCCATCGAGGAGATCGCCGCCAGCGGCCCCATGACCCTCGCCTTCGGGCCCTTGCGCCCGGTGGGACTGGAAGACCCCCGCACGCGGAAGCGTCCTTTCGCCGTGATCCAGTTGCGGCAGGAGAACCGGGAGGGGACCCTGTACGGTCTGGTGGGTTTCCAGACGCGCATCAAGCACCCGGCCCAGAAGGCCCTGCTGCGCCGGCTGCCCGGCCTTGAACGGGCGGAATTCGTGCGGTTGGGCCAGATGCACCGGAATTTCTACCTCGACACGCCGCGCGTGCTGAACCGTGATTTCAGCCTGCCGCAGCGGCCGGATGTCTTCGTGGCCGGGCAGATCACCGGGGTGGAAGGCTACGTGGAATCCATGGCCTCGGGCCTGTGGTCGGCCATGAACATCCTCGCGCGGCTGAAAGGGGAAGAGCTGCCCGACTTGCCGCCGGAAAGCATCTGTGGCAGTCTGCTGCAGGGTTTCCTGTTCGACCGCACCAGCGCGCGGTTCAGCCCCATGAACGCCAACTTCGGGTTGCTGCCTCCGCCTGCCGAAAGGGTCCGCGGCAAACGCGCGCGCAAGGAACTGAAGGCCAGACGGGCCGCCGCCGCCGTGAGCTCCTGGGTGACGTCCTGTGCTGCTGCCCGGGGTCCATCCGGAGGGGAATCGTGACCTCCCTGCGCGAGGACTTCATCAAATATCTGGCCGTGGAAAGAGCCATGAGTCCGCGCACCGTGGCCGCCTACCTGCGGGATGTGGACGCCTTCCTGGCCGCCGCGTCGGTCGCCGGCCGGGAACCATCCGTCACGGCCCTGGCCGATGGCCGGGAAATCATCCGCCGGCACCTGGCCGCCCTGCGCCGCCGGGGTTGCAGTCCCGCCACCGTGGACCGGCACCTGGCGTCCATCCGCAGCTTCTACCGCTTCCTGCTGTTGACCGGGCGCATCGACGCCATCCCGCCGACAGTAAGCGGCGGCCGGGGCGGGCGCCGGCGCCCGCTGCCGCGGGACCTGACCCTGGAAAGCGTTCTGGCCCTGCTGGAGGTTCCGGACACCGGAACCCTGCGCGGCGCCCGTGACCGGGCCCTGCTGGAGATGATCTACGGCCTTGGCCTGCGCCTGGCCGAGGTCGTGGGGCTGGATCTGGTCGCCCTCGATTTCCCCGGCCGCCAGGTCCGGGTCCTGGGCAAGGGCAGCAAGGAGCGCCTGTTGCCATTGGAGGGCGAGGCGGCCGGTGCCCTGAAGCATTACCTTCGGATGCGGCTTGAACCCTCCGTGTTTCTTGACCTTGTGGACGGGACCCTTTCCGGTGACAAGCGGCGGGTCCCGGTGTTCACCGGCCGCGGTGAGCGGCGGATCGCCCCGCGGACGGTCCAGGCCATGGTTTCGCGCCGCTGCGGGGAACTTGCGGGCATGCGGGGCGTATCTCCCCACACGCTCCGTCACGCCTTCGCGACCCACCTGCTGGACGGCGGGGCGGGGATCCGCATGGTCCAGGAACTGCTGGGACATCAGCACCTGGCCACGACCCAGATCTACACGCACCTGAGCCGCGGCCGCCTGCGGGAGGCCTACGACGCAGCCCATCCCCGCGCGCGCAAGGCCGCTTCCGGGAACAAGACGAAGGAAGACCCATGACCATACGATCCACCACGGTGCTGGCGGTGCTGCGCGACGGGCGCGGGGCCATGGCCAGCGACGGACAGGTCACCCTCGGCAACACCATCGCCAAGCACGGCGCCAGCAAGGTGCGCCCCCTGTTCAAGGGAAGGGTGCTGGCCGGCTTCGCCGGCGGGGCGGCCGACGGCCTGACCCTCTTCGAAAAATTCGAGGGCCACCTCGAGCGGTACCGGGGCCACCTGCGCCGCGCCACGGTCGAACTGGCCCGGGAGTGGCGCAGCGATCGCATTCTCCGCAAGCTGGAAGCGATGATGGTGGTCATGGACCGCAAGGACATCTTCATCGTCTCGGGCAACGGCGACATCATCGAAAGCGACGACAAGGTGGCCGCCATCGGCAGCGGGGGACCCTACGCCCTGGCCGCGGCCCGGGCCCTGCTGCGCAACACGGGCCTGGACGCCGCCGAGGTCTGCCGCCGCTCCCTGGAGATCGCCGGGGAGATCTGCATCTACACCAACGACCGGGTAACGCTGCTGGAGCTTGAGCCCGTGGCAGACGACCACCGGGAGGATTGAGATTAGAATCCGGAAACCCGCCCAGGCCGGCATGTGGACCTGTCCCGAGATCGTGACCCTGCTGGACCGGTATATCGTGGGCCAGGACGCGGCCAAGCGGGCCGTGGCCATCGCCCTGCGCAACCGTTGGCGCCGCATGCAGCTGAGCGAGGAGATGCGGCGCGAGGTCGTGCCCAACAACATCATCCTCATCGGACCCACCGGGGTGGGAAAGACGGAGATCGCCCGGCGCCTGTCCCAGATCGCGGAGATCCCCTTCCTGAAGGTGGAGGCCACCAAGTTCACCGAGAAGGGCTACGTTGGGCGCGATGTGGATTCCATGGTGCGGGACCTGGTGGAGAACGCCATCAGCCTGGTCCGCCGTCGCGCCGAGAAGCGGTTCGCCGCGGAGATCGACCGGGCGGTGGAGGAGAAGCTGCTGGACATCCTCTTTCCGCCCCTCGACGGCATGGACGCCGACGCCGAGCGCCGGGCCCGCTGGGAGCGCAGCCGCGCCAAGATCGCGGCCCAGCTCCGCGACGGCATGCTGGAGGACCGGGAGGTTGTCATCACCAGCGAGGAAAGCAAGGTGCCCATCGCCAACATCTTCACCTCCGCGGGGGAGGAGTTCGACGCCTCCTTCGGCGACAGCCTCAAGGAGCTGTTCCCGCGCCGCAAGACCGAGAAGAAGGTGCCCGTTTCCCGGGCCCGGTCCCTGCTGCGCGAACAGGAGGCCCAGAGCCGCCTGGACATGGACCAGATCACCGCCGAGGCCATCGAGCTGACCGAGAACGGCGGGATCATCTTCCTGGACGAGATCGACAAGATCGCCGGCGGCAGCGGCCACGGTTCGGGTCCGGACGTGTCCCGTGAGGGAGTACAGAGGGACCTGCTGCCCATCGTCGAGGGCACCGCGGTCAGCACCAAGTACGGTGTGGTCAAGACGGACCATATCCTGTTCATGGCCGCCGGGGCCTTCCACATGAGCAAACCCAGCGACCTGATCCCGGAGCTGCAGGGACGCTTTCCCATCCGGGTGGAACTCTCTAGCCTGGGCCGGGACGACTTCGTGCGCATCCTGGCGGAGACCGAGGGCTCGCTGGTCCAGCAGTACACGGCCCTGCTTGGGGTTGACCACTGTCGGCTGGAGTTTACCCACGAGGCCCTGGAGGAGATCGCCGACCTGGCGGCGGAGCTGAACAAGCGCATGGAGAACATCGGGGCGCGTCGGCTGCAGACCCTCATGGCGCAGCTTCTGGACGACATCCTCTACAAGGTGCCGGCCGAGGAGCGCGGGGAGCTGAAAGTGGATGCGGCCTTCGTCCGGTCCACGCTGGAGGGTATCATCCGCGACGAGGACCTCAGCCGCTATATCCTGTAGCTCCGGCGGTGGACTCCCCGCCGCCTTGTTGTATCTTTGGCGCCATGTGATCGCTTCTTCACCCGAACCGAGGAGTTTCGCCGTGACAGCCGAACGCAAGGACTTCCTGGCCATCGACGACTACCCGCTGCAGGAATTGCGGGCCATGCTTGACCTGGCCCGCGAGCAGAAGCCCCTGGCCCGCGCGCATGAGCTGCCGCACTCCCATCCCAATCGCACCCTGGCCTGCGTCTTCGCCAAGCCCAGCCTGCGCACGCGGGTCAGCTTCGAGGTGGCCATGGGACAGCTCGGCGGCAAGACCCTGTTCATCACCGACAAGGAGATCGGGATGGGCAAGCGCGAGTCGGTCCATGACGTGGCCAAGGTCCTCAGTCGTCTGGTCGACGGGATCATGATCCGCTGGTTCGACCACCAGGAGGTCGTGGATCTGGCGCGGCACGCCACCGTTCCGGTGATCAACGGGCTCACCGACCTGAACCATCCCTGCCAGGTCATGGCCGACATCATGACCATCGAGGAGCACCTGGGGACCATCGAAGGCAAGACGGTGGTGATGGTGGGCGACGGCAACAACCTGGCCAACAGCTGGCTGAACGCCTCGATCCGCTTCCCCTTCAACTTCATCCTCGCCTGCCCCGAGGGCTACACGCCCGACGAGGACATCATGCGCAAGGCCGAGGCCGCCGGCGCCTCGTTCATGATCACCCATGATCCCCGCGAGGCCGTCCAGGGCGCCCACGTCATCTACAGCGACGCCTTCTACAGCATGGGTCAGGAGGCCGAGGCGGAGAAGCGGCGCCGGGACTTCGCGCCCTTCCGCATCACCACGGACCTGTTGGCGGCCGCCGATCCCGGCCATATCGTGCTGCACTGCCTGCCCGCCCACCGGGGCGAGGAGATCACCGACGAGGTCATGGACGGTCCGCATTCGGTGGTGTTCGACGAGGCCGAGAACCGGTTGCACGCCCAGCGGGCGATCCTGGCCACGCTGATCCCATGAGACGCGCGGTCCCGTTCCTGGTCGCCGCCCTGGCGCTGGTGGCCGCCTGCGCGGTGGTTGAATCCCCTCCCGGCGGGCCGGTGGACGAGACTCCGCCCCGGCTGGCTGGTTTCAGCCCCGATTCGGCCGCCGTGGTGACGGGACCGCTCACCCGCCTCGCCTTCGACTTCAGCGAGAAGATGAACCGCACCAAGGCGGGGGGATGGCTGCATCTTTATCCCACCCGCCGCATCCGCAAGACGTCCTGGAAGGGTGCGATCCGCGCCGAGGTCGAACTGGAAGAGCCCCTGCCGCCGGACACGGTGGTCGTGGTGGAGGTGGCGGCGAAGATGAAGGACGCCCACAAGGTGTCCGGAATGATCGAGCGTCGCTATCCGGTCTTCACCGGGGAGGTTTCGGCTCCCGGCCGGATCTCCGGTTCGCTGGTCCTGGCCGATTCCGCCCTGGCCGATGCGGTGGTCGAGCTGTTACCGGTGCCGCCGGATACCGTGGCCTGGGATCGCCAGGACATCCTGCGCCGCACCCGGTGCGACCGCGACGGCCGCTTCGAGCTTCAATGGCTGCCGGTTCCCTCCGGGCCCTACCTGCTGCACGCTTTCGCCGACGGTGATCTCAACCTGCGGCGAGGGGAGAAGGAACCCCACCGGCTGCTGCCGGACACCGTGTCCCTTGTGCCGGGCCGCGAAACCGTCGAACTGGGCGCCACCACCCTCTACCCCCTGGACACCCCGGGCCGTCTGCGGTTGCTGACCCCGGACACTTTGCCGCCGGCGTCCCGTTTCGGGGTCATCGCCATGGCCATCACCGAGGCGGACACCGGCTGGGATCCCGCCCCCGCGGCCTTCGATTCGTTGACCTTCTCGTGGTTGGATTCGGTGCTGGGAGACACCCTGGCCGCGGTGACACCGGGTCCCAACCGCCTGATCCTCTTCGCGGACCTGGACCGCGATTCAAGTTTCTCCGTTGTTCCCGACAGCCTCGTGCCGGGCCGGGGGGACACCCTGCTGTACGTCGTGGCCGACTCGGCCGCCGACACCACCGGTCATTACCTGGAACCCTGGCGCGATCTCGAACCGGTGGCCATCGAGCCGGGCCTGCTGCAGACCTATACCCTGCCGCCCGGCCGCTTCACCCTGACGGCCTGGCCGGAGCCGGAAATTCCCGCGCCGGCGGTTGGTGACAGCACCGCGGCCGCCGATTCCCTGACCAGGGCGGCGGTAACGCCTGCCGACAGCACCGCGGCCCCCGATTCCACGGGCACGGCCCCGCCCGACAGCACCGGTGCGGCGGAACCCGACACCCTCGGTGTGGCCGCACCGGACACCACCACCGCACCCGGGGAGTGAGGCCATGATTCCCTTCGTGAAGATGCACGGGGCCGGCAACGACTTCATCATGTTCCTGGCTGTCGATCTCGGGGACAACGTCCTGGACCGCCGGACCATCGCCGCCCTTTGCCATCGGCGGCTGGGCATCGGCGGCGACGGGCTGATCGTGCTGGAACCCGGCGACGACCAGGCGGCTTTCGTCATGCGGTACTACAACAGTGACGGCGGCGAGGCGCAGATGTGCGGCAACGGCGCCCGCTGCGCCTTCGCCCTGGCCCACGCGCGCGGTCTGGTGGGGGACGAGGGCCGTTTCCGCAGCGCCGCCGGGCTGCATCACGGACGGATGCGGGGCCCCGAGGTGGTCGAGGTCGAGCTGACCGGGTGGAGCGACCTGGACCTCGATTTCGAGTTGCCGGAAGTCCCCTGGGCGCACCTGGGCTTCTGCGATACGGGCGTGCCCCACGTGGTGGTCCCGGTGGCCGATCCGGCCGCCCTGGAAGCCCTGGACATCGACCGCTGGGGGCCGGTCCTGCGCAGCCACGAGCGGTTCGGTCCGGCCGGGGCCAACGTCAACTGGGTGGCCCCGGATCCGGACGGGTCGTGCTTCCATCTGCGCACCTTCGAACGAGGCGTGGAGGCCGAGACCCTGGCCTGCGGCACTGGCGCCTCGGCCACCGCCGTGATACTGTCCCTACGCGGACGTGCGTCCGGTTCCGTCCGTATCCGCACCCGCGGCGGGGACGAACTGGTGATCACCGTCGATGCGGCCACCGGCCGCCTGGACCTGACAGGACCCGCCGTGGTCAGTTTCCATGGAGAGG
>JALUJS010000305.1 GCA_027056825.1 Candidatus Krumholzibacteriia bacterium
TTGACCGCCGCCACGTTGACGCCGGCGGCCGCGGTTTCGAAGAGGTTTCCATCCGGGAACTGGCCGCGGCCGGCGAACAGGCGTTCGGCGGCCTCCAGCAGTCGGTCCCGGGTGGTTCGAGCGTCGTTGGCCATGGCTTTCGTCCTGGACAATGGTTTCAAATAGGTGATTTAAATCAGACATTAAAACAAGCGTTTGAAAAAGTCAAGGGGTGAAAAAACATCCCCGGAGGCCGGAACCTCCGGGGATGAATCATCACGCTCTCCGTGTTCCCTTCCCGCGGGAAGGGGCATACAGCGCGATGTTACTTGACCAGGACCACCTTGCGGACCTGGACCACTTCCGCCCCGATGCGCAGACGGGCGAAGTAGGTGCCGCTGGCCAGGCTTTGGCCCGCGTCATCCTTGCCGTCCCACGTCAGGGTGTACTCGTTGGCGGGCAGGCGGTCCTGGATCAGGGTGCGCACCTTCTCGCCGCGGATGTTGTACATGTTCAACTGGACCAGGTTGTCGCGGTTGACCACGAACTTGATCTTGGTCATGGGGTTGAACGGGTTGGGGTAGATGGACTGCAGGCCGCCGGCCTCCTGGATGGAGGGTAGGCCGTCCACCACGCCGCTGGCGCCGGTCAGCACCAGGTACTGGTCGGCGATGGGGCGGATGACGAAGTCACCGAAGACATACTCCATGTAGCCCTCGACCTTGACCACATCGCCCAGGTTGGGCACGTAGGTCAAGGCCTGCGTGGGGTCGACCTTCACGGAGTCGGCCTGGGCCCCGGTGCTCGACACGTCGAACTCGCCGTAGCCGGCGAACCCGGTGGTGTCGGTCACGGCCGACGGGCCGGTCTTGACCCACACGGCCTCCCAGGCCTCGCCCAGGTTGGTGACATCGTCGGACAGGGTGTGCGTGGCCACATAGGGAGCCTCGGGCAGATCCTGGCCGAAGGCCACCAGGTACACGGCGTCCGCGTTGTTGGGCACGAACTCGGTCATGCCGAAGTACTCGGAGACGTGTCCACCGGCCTCGATGAGGTCGCCGCGGAAGTAGCTGTAGGTCGAGCTGCCCTCGTACACCAGGATGCCGCCGAAGGCGTAGGTCCCGGTGGCGGGGTTCACGTCGGGCTCCTGCACGAAGAACTTGCTGGAGGCGCCGGTGTCGGACGTTCCGGCCGTGACCACGCCGCGGATGTTCGCGAACAGGCCGTTGTAGGCCGCAGCCTGGGAGGCGCTGTCCGGATGGGCGTACTGCACCTCGTAGATGCTGGTGAAGCCCACGGCCATGCTCTCGAAGCTCAGGGGTGCGTCACCGGGGAAGGTGGTGGTCTGCGCGCCGGTGTCGGTGGCCTCGATGTAGAAGTCGACCTGGGCGTCGCCGTGCCCGCCGGGGATGGTGCCGGCCCAGATGTCGCCGCCGGTGTTGCTCATGGCCACGCTGTTCCACGCGCCGGGGGAAACGCCCAGCAGGTCGCTGTCCCGGTAGTAGAGCAGGGCGCCGGTCACGCCGTTGTCATCGGTGATGGTGGCCGAGACGGTCACCGGGTCGGCCACTTCGGGGACCCAGTTGTCGGCGTTCAGGTTGGTGATCACCGGCACGGTGTCGCCGCCGGGGTTCTCCACCAGGTCGGTCTGGAAGCGGGGCTTCAGCTCGATGGTGCCGTTGTAGGTCACCACGGGCGAGGTCACCTCGTAGAGGTCGCCCACGTCCACGGCACCGATGTTGATGCCGGTGGTGCTGTCGATGTAGACCAGGATGGTGTCACCCACCCCGTCGGTCATGGAGAAGTTGCTGGTGTTCTTGACGGTCACGGTGCCGATGCAGGACACCAGGGTGCCCACGGACTCGTAGTCGGCCAGGATGTCGGCCATGGCCATGGGCGTGGGGGTCACCGTGTTGCCGCTGGACAGGACAGTGAAGGTGGGGTTGCTGATCTGGATCTCCCCGGCGTAGGAACTGACGGTGCCGGTCGCTTCGACCTCATCGCCAAGGGCTACGGGGGAAGGGTTCAGGTAGAGGGAAATGCCGCCGGTGGCGCCCTGCAGGTAGTGGGAGCCGCCGCTGTACTGGCCGCGTTCGTAGATGACGCCGTGGATGGTCACGACCTGGCCGGCGTAGGGGCTGGCCGGGGCGCCGGTGGCGTCATAGACCTGGATGCTGTCGATGGCAGTGTACTGCGCAGACGCCACGCCGCCCAGGCACATCAGGCACATGCTCAGCAGTGCCACGCCAAAAAGATGCTTTTTCATCCTTTCGGCCTCCTTATCAGGCAAGGGTTCAAAGCCAATTCTCGCGCTCACTCGAGGTACAGGTGTCAAGCGATGGGACCCAAGTGGAAAGCGAGTGTTGTCCGGCGCACCGGACGGGGAACTCCGACCGCTCGGCGGGGGGTTCCCGGTTCGTTGGACCTTGGCTTGCGGTCCGGGCGGGTGCGTTCACCTCTTTCCCGGGGCTATCACCTCCTTCCCAAAGATGGTTGAAAGAATCAAGAATACAAACCGGATCTCACCAACAGGCTATGATTGTAACACAAGGTATATCCTGAGGGGGAAAAATGATGTCAAATATGTGTAAAAATTTGTCTCAAATATCCTCGGGATCCCAGCGGTCGCAGAAGCGGACCACGGCCGCGAGATCCTGTTTCAAACCGGAGGGTCCGCCAACCCGGGCTCCCTCGACGTGGATCTCCAGTTGCTTGTCCGCCTGGTTCATCCAGCGTTCGGCCGCTTTCAAGGTGGTCCGGCCCTGGTCGGTCAGGCCCAGATCGACCTGCCGCTGGTCGCGGGGATTACGCCTTCGCGCCAGAAGGTCTTTGTCGGCCAGCTTCCTGGTCAACCTGGTGGCGACCGGCGGAGTGATCCCCAGGACCTGGGCGATCAGCGAGGGTGTGGGCTGTTCGCTGGCGCGATCCACCGCCCGCAGGACCATGAACTGGTTGAAAGTGATGCCGTAGGCGGTCAGGGCGCCGTCATAATCCAGTTTCAGGGCATTGGCTGCGCGCAGGAGCCAAAAACCAAGGCTGTCGGCCAAAGGGGCATGCGGTGAGGTGTCCATAAAACGAAGATAGTTGCCTAGGCAATTATTGCCAATGAAATTATTGCCCGGGCAACTATCTAAAATTTTGAAACACCTGTCCCCTTAGGCGCTTGGCTTCCCCGGGCCCAACGACCATGGTGCACCGGTGCAAGCGTCAGGGCAGGTATTCGGGCCGCACGATGCACCGGCCCGTCATTTCCTCGGGCTGGGGGATCCCCAACAGGCCCAGGATCGTGGGGGCGATGTCGGCCAGG
>JALUJS010000306.1 GCA_027056825.1 Candidatus Krumholzibacteriia bacterium
GGCGAGGCCCACTATTGCCCGGATCACCAGTGCGCGGCCCGCTGGATCCGGACCATGACCCGTCCGGGCGACGTCATCCTGCTGAAAGGCTCGCGCAGCGCCGCCATGGAACGTGTTCTCGATCATCTGCCGGGTGCGGTCCCGGCCTCGGAAGGGGCCTAGCCCATGTTCTATCACCTGCTGTATCCCCTGCGCGACGCCTGGTCGGCGCTCAACGTCTTCAAGTACATCACCTTCCGGGCCTCGTACGCCGCGGTCACGGCCCTGCTCATCAGCTTCCTGTTCGGCGGCTGGGTGATCCGCAAGCTGGAGAGGATGCAGATCGGCGAGACCATCCGCAGCGACGGCCCCAGCCACCACCAGGCCAAATCCGGCACCCCGACCATGGGCGGCGTGCTGGTGCTGACCGCCTGCGTCCTGCCCACCCTGCTGTGGGCCGACCTGACCAACACCTACGTGCAACTGGCCCTGCTGGGTACCGTCTGGATGGGGACCATCGGTTTCCTGGACGACTACCTCAAGGTGGTCAAGAAGCGGCCCAAGGGCATGATCGGACGTTTCAAGCTGGCCGGACAGGTCAGCTACGGCCTGCTGCTCGGCGGAGTCCTGGTGTTCGGGGGCGTGGGCGGGGATTTGGCCACCAGTAGCGCCGTGCCCTTCGTCAAGAACACCCTGGTGAATTGGGGCTGGCTTTACATCCCCCTGGTGGTCTTCGTGGTCGCCGGGACCAGCAACGCGGTGAATCTCTCCGACGGCTTGGACGGCCTGGCCATCGGGTTGAGCAGCCTGGCCTTCGTGGGCTACGGCGTCATCGCCTACCTGAGCGGCCACGCCGCTTTCGCCTCGTACCTGAACATCGAGTACATCCCGCAGGCCGGCGAGCTGGCTGTTTACTGCGCGGCGGTGGTCGGGGCGGGCCTGGGCTTCCTGTGGTTCAACGCCCACCCGGCGCGGATCTTCATGGGCGACACGGGGAGCCTGGCCCTGGGCGGCGCCCTGGGCACGGTGGCCATCCTGGTCAAGCGCGAGTTCCTGCTGGTGATCATCGGGGGCATGTTCGTGGCCGAAGCCCTGTCGGTGATGCTGCAGGTGTTCTGGTACCGGCGCACGGGCGGCAAGCGCATCTTCCGCATGTCGCCCCTGCATCACCATTTCGAACTGGGGGGCTGGTCCGAGACCCAGGTCGTGGTCCGCTTCTGGATCATCGGCATCATGCTGCTGGTGGTGGGGATGTCCACGCTGAAGCTGCAGTAGGCCACAGGAAAGGGAAACCCGCAGTGTCATACGAGGTCCGTGGCAAGACATTCTGGATCCTGGGGGCTGCCCGCAGCGGGTGCGCCGCCGGGGCCCTGCTGCGCCGTCACGGCGCCGTCACCGTGGCCGTGGACGACATGGACGAGGCGGAGCTGCGCCGCCGGTGGGAGCGCGAGGGCCTGACCGATCTGGCACCCCGGGCTTTCGACGAGCTGCTCACCGGCGGCGCCCGCCCGTCCCCGTCGCCCCGGCCCGCGGGAGTGGTCCCCAGCCCGGGCGTTCCGGCCTCCCACGACCTGCTGCGGTCCTTGCCGGCGGACGTCGAGGTCCTGGGCGAACTGGAGCTGGCCTCGCGTTTCTGCGCCGCTGACCTGGTGGCCGTCACCGGCACCAACGGGAAGTCCACGGTGACCGCCTGGTGCGCCCACGTGCTGGGCCAGGGTGGGCGTCGCGCCGAAGCCGTGGGCAACCTGGGCCGGCCCCTGGCCCTGGTGGCGGACGACCTGGCTCCGGACGACGTGGCGGTGGTGGAAGTCTCCAGCTTCCAGCTCGAGACCATGCGCACCTTCGGTCCCCGGGCCGCGGCGATCCTGAACCTCGCACCGGACCACCTGGACCGCTACGCGTCCCTGGGGGACTACTACAGCGCCAAGCGCGTCATGGCCGGCCTGGTGCCGGCCGGCGGCAGCCTCGTGGTCTGGACGGGCTGCGCCGAGGCCATGTCCTGGTCCACCGCCGGCCGCAGGGTGCTTTTCGGGGATCCCGCGCAGGGAGCCGAGGTCTGGATCGAAGGAGACGTCCTGCGACGCCGCGACACCGAAGGTGCGGTCCGGGATCTGCTCCCGGTCGCCGACCTGTCCCTGCAGTCGCCGCCCAACCTGCTGAACGCCCAGGCGGTGGCCGCGCTGGCCCTGGCCGCCGGGGCCGACCCCGCCAGTGTCGCGGCGGGCCTGCGGGACTATCCCGGCCTGCCCCACCGCCACCAGCGGGTGGGCCGCCTGGGAACGGTGGACTTCATCGACGACTCCAAGGCCACCAACGTGCACGCGGTGTGCGCCGGCCTGCGGGGGTATCCGCGACCGGTGGTGCTCATCGCCGGGGGTAGCGGCAAGGGCGAGGACTTCACTCCCCTGGCCGCGGCCATGGACCAGGTGGTGGGTGTGATCACCATCGGACAGGAGGGACCGCGCATCGCCGCGGTCCTGGCCGGGACCGTTCCGGTGGAGCCGGCCGTGACCCTGGAAGAGGCCGTGGGCCGCGCGGCAGGGATGGCCGCGGAGGCCGGGGCGGTGGTCCTGCTGAGCCCCGCCTGCGCCAGCTTCGACATGTTCGCCAACTATCGCGAGCGGGGACGGGCCTTCACGGTGGCCGTCGCCGCCCTGGGAGCGGAAATGACCGCCGCGACCTGACCGCCGACCCCGAAGGTCGCGGAGGAAGGATCCCATGCGACGCCGATTCAGACAGATGGTGGGCGCCCTCGAGGGCACGGACCTCAAACTCGTGCTGGCCGTCGGCGGCATGCTGGTCTACGGCCTGTTCATGGTGTACGGGGCGGGGTCGTTCAACCGTCATTCCGCCTCCCTGGTGGGGTCCTACTACCTGATCACCAAGCACATGATCATGATCGTCGCCGGGCTGGCCGTCGGCCTGCTGATGTTTCGCCTCGACTACCACGCGTTTCGCCATCCGGCGGTGGCCTGGTCCCTGCTCATCGTAGGGGACATCCTGGTGGGGATGACCCTGGTCACTCGCGGCGACCGCGTCATCAACCGCTGGATCAACGTCATGGGCTTTTCCCTGCAACCGGTGGAACTGGCCAAGATCGCCCTGATCCTGTTCGTGGCCGGGCGCGTGGGCTCCGGCCGCAGCGGGCTGCCGACCACCGGACGGGACATGGCCGTGGCCCTGGCCTGCGGGGTGGCGCCCCTGGTGGTCCTGCTCGGCCTGCAGCCGAATTTCGGCAACGTGCTGACCCTGGTCGCGGTCACGGTGGTGATGGTGCTGGTCTCGGACCTGCCG
>JALUJS010000307.1 GCA_027056825.1 Candidatus Krumholzibacteriia bacterium
TTGGCGGTTGCGGTGTTCAGCCCCTGGCTCAAGTACCGGGAAGCCTCCGCGTCGCGGCCCAGCCGCAACAGCAGGTTGCCGATGGCCACGCGGACGTCGTCCAGGGAGGGGTCCATCTCGTAGGCCTGTTCATAGGCCGTCACCGCGTCCTCCAGGCGGCCGGTCTTCTCGTACACCTTGCCGCTGGCGATCCAGGTGCCGGGTTTTTCGGGATGCCGCCGGCGGGCCAGCCGGGCGGCCACCTTGGCGTCCAGCTCCCGGCCGTCGGCCAGGTAGGCGTCGACCAGGCGCGGCAGCAGGTCCAGGCGGTCCGGCTGCAGCTGGTAGGCCTCCTCGTACATGGCCGTCGCCTCGGAGGCCAGGCCGGACTGCTCCATGAGCTTGGCGTCGTCGATGAGCATGGCCACCCGGTTATGGACCAGGTTCGAGGCCTCCAGCCACCCGTCGTCGCCTTCCTCGTGGTCCTGGAGCCACGCGGACGCCTGGCCCGCGTACTCCTTCAGGAGGTCACGCCGGGTCTGCTCGTCCCCGTCCTCGTCCGCCAGCTTGATCAACGACAGGACCAGGCGCATGACCTCGGGCGAGAGGTCCGGTCCCAGGGTCGCGATGCCCTCGCGATAGGTTTTGGCGGCTTCCTCGCGCCGACCGGCCCGGGCCTGGGAATCGCCGATCAGGCGCCAGTAGTCCTTGCCGCCCATCCTGTCCAGGCGACGGTACGCCTGGAACTCGCGCACGGCCATGTCGTCCATGCCCAGGTGGGAGAAGGCCAGGCCCAGGTTGCGGTGGTAGTCCCCCTCGCCGGGAGCGGACTGGACGGCGCTGATGAAGCAGTCCCGGGCCTTGGCGAAATCGCCCTCGGTGGCGTAGATCACGCCCAGGTCGTTCCACGCCTTGCCGTCGGCGGGGTTGGCCTGCACCCTGGCTTCCAGTTCGGCCTTCTTCTCCTCGGGCGTCTTCTCCTGGTCCGCGTTGGCGGACTGGAGCGGGATGAGGGCCGTATCCGGGGCGGCCGGCGCCTCGTCCTGGGCCCGGACACCCCCCGGGGGCGCCGCCAGGGCGACGATCAGCATCATGACGGTCAGCAGGTACGACTTCATGGTTCTTTCCAGCCCCGGTTCGGGGTCCAGGCCGGCGGCGTGCGCTGTCTTCGCTTCCCGGGCCGGCCGGCGCCGGTAAACGATGCCCCATGATAGGGACCGGGCCGCGGGGTGTCCAGCGCCCCCGGAGCCTTCCTGTTTATACGCCGCGGGGGGCCGGGAAATTCCCCCTTTCCCCTTCCACCCTTGACGCGCCCGGACAACCCTGTTGCTTTATGGTCATGATTCGTTTCCACATCCTGGGCGCCGGCGGCGCCCTGCCCACCTTCAGCCACAATCCCGCCGCCTACCTCGTGGAGGTGGACGGCGCGCCGCTGGTGCTGGATCCCGGCCCCGGAGCCCTGACCCGCATGGCCCAGGCCGGCCTGCTGCCCCGGGGGGTCGACGGTATCGACCGGGTTCTGGTCAGCCACCTGCATCCGGATCATTCCCTGGACCTCGTGGCCCTGCTGTTCGCCCTGCATTCCCCCCTGCCGGATAGCCGCGCGCCCATGGTCATCCACGGTCCCGGCGGCCTATCCGCCTTGGTGGACCGCTGGCGGGACATCTACGGGAGCTGGCTGGAGCCCCGCCGGCGGGAGCTGGTGCTCCAGGAATGGCGACCGGGCGACGGCCTGGACCTGCCCGGCGGAGGCGCCGTGGAGTCCTTCGCCGTGGACCACCCCCAGGACCGTCTCGCCGCGCACTGCCTGGGTTTCCGGTTCCGCGACGCCGCCGGCCGCACCGCCGTGTATTCGGGGGACACGGGCCCCAGCGCCGGGCTGACCGCCGCCGCCCGGGGCGCCGACCTGCTCGTGGTCGAGTGCAGCACCCCCGACGAGTTGGAGACCCCGGGACACCTCTGCCCCCGCGAGGTGGGCCGCCTGTGCGCCCAGGCCCGGCCGGCCCGGGTGGCGCTCACCCACCAGTACCCCCCGGCCGCGGCCATGGATCTGGCCGCCGCCATCGGGAACCATTTCGACGGACCGGTGGTTCAGGCCCGTGACGGTCTGACCCTGACCGTGCCCCACCAGAACGGAGAATCCGCATGACGAAGTTCACCCGCCTGCTCAAGCCGGCCATCGTGTGCTGTGTCCTGCTGGCGGCCGCCGCGGCGGTCGGTCAGACCGAGGGCCCGGCGGCTCCCGCCTCGCCTCCGGCGAACCTCCCCGAGGGCATCGGCGAGTTCGAGATGGTCCTGGTCCACGGCCTGGGCGGTAGCGCCGCGATCTGGGACGAGGTCAAGCCCTACCTGATGGGCACCTTCAAGGTGTACGTCTTCGAGCTGGCGGGCCACGGCCGGACCCAGCCGGTGCACGACGAATCCATCACCACGGAGGTCCACCGTCTCGAGGATTTCATCGCCGAACAGGGGGTGGCCTACCCCACCATCGTGGGCCACGGCCTGGGAGGCATGATCGCCCTCCAATACGCCCTGGACCACCCGGCTGACGTCCACCGGCTCATCGTCCTGGACTCCGCCCCCCGCCAGATGATCTCCGCCGACGAAAAAGGCCACGTGGCCGACCTGCTGCTGAAGGACTACGACCGCTTCGTGGCCTCCCGCTTCCTGAACATGAGCGAGAAGCCCGCGGTCACCGACAAGGTCGTGGACATCGCCCTACGCACCGACAGCGCCAGCTTCATCTCCCTGCTGATGAGCAGCTTCGACTACGACATGACCAAGCGCCTGCACACCCTCTCGGTGCCCCTGCTGGTGGTCGGAAGCTCGTACATGTTCCCCGAGGGGTCCAACAGCCAGAACGTGCTGAAGGAACTGGGCTGGGGCGCCGCCCGGTCGCTGACCTTCAAGCGCATCGACCACGCGGGCTACTACATGATGCTGGACAGACCGGTCTACACGGCCAGCGTGCTGTTGGCCTTCGGCGTGACCGCGGACTACAGTTTCGGGAATTGATCCGGACCGGGCGGTAGTCAGGAGCCCAGGACCTCCAGGTCGTGGTCGACCATCATCACCACGAGCTGCTCGAAATCCACCGTGGGTTCCCAGCCCAGGACCTTGCGGGCCTTGGAACTGTCGCCGATGAGCTGGTCCACCTCCGCCGGGCGCATGAAGCGCGGGTCCTGCACCACGTAGTCCTCGTACTTCAGCCCCACGTGCCCGAAGGCGATCTCCAGGAAATCCCGCACCGAGTGGGTGCGCCCGGTGGCGATGACGTAGTCGTCGGGCGCCT
>JALUJS010000308.1 GCA_027056825.1 Candidatus Krumholzibacteriia bacterium
GGGCGACGATCCCCTGGCCAGGGGCCGCATCGAAGTGACGGTGCTGTTCATAGGACCGTTGGTCGCGGCGGGGGTTATGATGCTGAAATCCCCATCCGGCAAGGAGACGCAGGAGGTGGCGATCCAAGGAGGGTGATCTGGCATCCCCGACGGGACTCGAACCCGTGTTGCCGCCGTGAAAGGGCGGTGTCCTAACCACTAGACGACGGGGACGCCGATCATTGAAGGGCCAAAACCTACATACTGCCCCTCCGGATGTCAAATCGGAGGGGCCGGGCGGCCGGTTCAGCCGGCCGCTTCGCGCATCAGGGCCGCGCTGGTGCGCGCGCCGCGGCGGAAGTTCTCCAGGTGGAACTTCTCGTTGGGGGAGTGGATGTTGTCCGTGGCCAGCCCGTACCCCAGCAGGAGCACCGGGGATTTCAGGCAATCCTGGAAGGTGCCCACGATGGGGATGCTGCCGCCTTCGCGGATGAACACCGGACGGGCGCCGAATCCCTGCTCCAGGGCCCGCATGCCCGCCTGCACCATGTCCGAGTCCCGCGGCACCAGCACGGGCGCGGCGTTGTGCAGGTTCTCCACCTCCACGGTCACACCCTCCGGAGCGTTTTCCATGACGTACGCGGTGAAGGCGCGGGCGACGGCCTCGGGATCCTGGTCGGGCACCAGCCGCATGCTCACCTTGGCCGTGGCCGTGGCCGGGATGATGGTCTTGGCGCCCTCCCCACCGTAACCGCTGACCAGGCCGTTGACGTCGCACGTGGGACGGGCCCACATACGCTCCAGCGTGGTGTAACCCTTCTCGCCCCAGGGTGCGGGGGCGCCGGTCTCCTGCATGAGGATCTCGTCGGTGTAGCCCAGGGCGGCGAAACCCTCCCGCTCGTCGGCCTCCAGGTCCAGCACCCCATCGTAGAAGCCCGGCACGAGGCAACGGCCGTCGGCGTCCTGCAGCGAGGCCACGATGGCCGCCAGGGCGTTGGCGGGATTGCGGACGGTGCCGCCGTAGCTGCCCGAGTGCAGGTCCATGGCCGGACCCTTGACGCGGATCTCCATGAAGCACAGGCCCTTCAGGCTGTAGCAGATGCCCGGGGTGGTCTCGTTGTACAACGTGGTGTCGGAGATGACCACCGCGTCGCAGGCCAGCTTGTCGGGATTCTCCTCGGTGTAGCGGTAGATGCTGTGGCCCCCGCACTCCTCCTCGCCCTCGATGATGAATTTCACGTTCACCGGCAGCTCCTCGCCCGTGCGCACGTAGGCCTCCAGGGCCTTCAGGTGGGTGTAGAGCTGGCCCTTGTCGTCGCTGGCGCCGCGAGCGTAGAGCACGCCGTCCCGGATGACCGGTTCGAAGGGGGGATTGTCCCACAGGTCCAGGGGGTCCACCGGCTGCACGTCGTAATGGCCGTAGAACAGCAGGGTGCGGCGGTCAGGGCGGATCTCGGTGCCGGCGAAGATCAGGGGGTGCCCGCCCAGGTCGATGGTCTCGACGGTCAGGCCCAGTTCCTGCAACTCGTCGGCGACGAAACGCGCGGCGGCCTGCACGTCCGCGGCGTGTTCGCTCTGGGAGCTGATGCTGGGGATGCGCAGGAAATCACACAGTTGGTCCACGTGGCGCCGGTGATTTTCCTCCAGGTAGGCAAGGACCTTTTCGCTGGCCATGACCGTCTCCTTCTGGTAGCTTGATTTCGCATGCAGGGGCCGCAACGGGCGTTTCCGGTGCGTTTCCAGCAGGAAAACTACTCTTGACAGCATCGCGTGTCGAGGCGATTGTGGCGCGGCTTGGAATACCCTGGTTTTCAGGCCAGCGTCTGCACAACTGCTTTCCCGTGATCCGGCCTCAGTAATGAGGTGTCTGGGGACCGGTTGGGAAGGAACCACGATCCAAGGGAGGATCCCCATGGCCGACATGATCATCAGCAAGAGCAAGACCAAGGAAGCCGTCAAGAACTGCAACGTCTCCGGCGAGTTCTACGCCGCCCTGGACGCCAAGGTTCGTGAACTGATCGCCGCCGCCGAAAAGCGCGCCCTCGACAACGGTCGCAAGACCGTCCGTCCCCACGATCTGTAGGATCGGGCCGCCTGCGGCGGTATGTGATTCCAGGCCGGGCCCCGCAAGGGGTCCGGTTTTTTGATGCCCTTCTCCCGCCGTTGACGCCGCCGCGCGCCCGTGTCCCCGCAGCTTGACGCCCCGGGCCCCGTCGCTCCCGTGCGCCGGCCCGGAACCCGGCGCTGCCAGCGGGAATCCCCGCTCCGGGCCTCCGGCGGCAATCTTGCACAGGGGGGTGGAGGAGGCGCCATGGCGACACGCATCAGCACCGGGGTACTGCAGGGCATCGGCGGCCTGGCCGTCACCGCGGAGGTGGATCTCAGCCGGGGGCTGCCCGGATTCCACCTGGTGGGGCTGCCCAACACCGAGGTCCGCGAGAGCCGGGATCGCGTCCTGGCCGCGTTGCGCAACAGCGGTGTCAAGGTGCCGCCCGCCCGGATCACCATCAACCTGGCGCCGGCGGGGGTGCGCAAGGAAGGGGCATCCTGCGATCTGGCCATGGCCGTCGGCGTGGTGGCTGCGACCGGGGACCGTGGCACCGGCCCGCGGGGATTTCCACCGGCGCGTCTGGGGGCGCTGTTCCTGGGAGAGCTGTCCCTGTTCGGGGAGGTTCGGCCCGTCAGGGGGTTGCTGCCCATCCTGCTGGCTTTGGCCGGGGACGAGGGCCGGTTCGCCGTGGTGCCGGCCTGCCAGGTTGCCGAGGCCCGGTTGGCGCCAGGTTACCGCGTGATTCCGGTGGCGACCCTGGCCGAGGCCCTGTCGTGGTTGGCGACGGGCCGGCTGCCCGAAGGCGGCCGGGCGGACCAGCCGGCCTCCGCCCCGATATCAGCGGTGGCTGCACGGCAACGGGCCCTCCAGAAGGTGTCCGCCCTGGACGGCCAGCCCCTGGCCCGCAAGGCTGCGATCCTGGCGTCGGTGGGCGGGCACAACCTGCTCCTGGTGGGGCCGCCCGGTTCAGGCAAAACCCGCCTGGTGCGCCTGCTGGCGGACCTGCAGCCTGACCTGGAGCCGGATGCCGCCCTGGAAGTGACCCGCATCCACAGCGCGGCGGGCCTGATGCCACAGGCGGGGTTGATGCGCCGCCCCCCGCTGCGCGCCCCCCACCATTCCACCACCGCCGCCGGCCTGGTCGGCGGCGGCTCACGGCCCAGCCCGGGGGAGGTGACCCTCGCCCATCGCGGGATCCTTTTACTGGATGAACTCCCGGAGTTCCGCGCCGGAGTCCTGGAA
>JALUJS010000309.1 GCA_027056825.1 Candidatus Krumholzibacteriia bacterium
GTTCATCCCTTTGACCTGGTATCTCATCGTCCAGCGCGGCGGCAACGTGGAGACGGCGTGGATGGGCGCGACCGCCTGCTACCTGCTGCAGGGTCTGGCGCTGTACCGGCGCTTCGCGTCGGGGGCATGGCGGAGGGTGGATATTTTTCGGTGAAGGTGCGGCGGCCGGGAAGCCAATCCTTGGCCTCGTCACCGGAACTGGGCCTTGAGCTCCCCCCAGCCCACCGCCTCGTTGGCCACAGGTTGGCCAACATATGAAAGTTGAATTCAGGATATACAAACTATTTGCCGGGGGCGGAGAAATCCGTCCCCGGCTTAGGAATCGTCAACCCGATATTCCTTTGGAATGATCTCCGGATTATTGGCCCGACCTTACCAGACGGAAACCGCTAATCGTGTTCATGGTAGACGGTGGGTAGTAAAGCCGGTTTGCAGAGCGGCAATACCGTGCACCGCCGTCCCAGGCGCCGCCCCGCAGGACCCGGGCATCCCCTGTCGCCGGCCCTGTTGGGTCAACAGCATCTCCCACATAGGCTCCATACCAGTCCCAGCACCATTCATAAACATTGCCATGCATGTCATACAGCCCCCAGGCATTCGGCTGTTTCTGGCCAACGGGTTGCGTTTGTCCATTACTGTTGTAACAGTACCAACCCATGGCATCCAAATTCGGATCTTCGGCACAATAAAGTTCCGTGATATCGCCATTTGCAAACGGCGTCGTACTACCCGCGCGGCACGCATACTCCCATTCCGCCTCTGTCGGCAAGCGGTATCCATTGGCAGTCTGGTCCCAGGTCCAGGTTGTATCCGAACCAACGTAGGCTGGAGTCAACCCGTGTTCCAGGGAATAAGCGTTGCAAAATTCCACTGCGTCGTACCAAGTCACGTTGACTTTCGGTTTCTGGGAGTTGGAGTTGCCGGAGCCCATCACCTGGTCCCATAGTTCCTCGGTCACCTTGTACGGGGAGATCCAAAATCCCTTGGTCAAAGTGACCTGGTGCACAGTTTCATCCGGCTCACGGCCAGGCTCATCCAGAGGACTACCCATGGTGAATGATCCTTCCGGAACCCAGATAAAACCGTCCATCGGACCTTGTTTCAGTTCTACATCGATCAGTTTGTAGTCGTTGGAAGGATTCCCGTCGGCATAACTATGGGCGCAATAAAGGGTATATACCCCGGGCGGATAGGCCTTCGCAAACCTGGAAGCGGGGATCTGGAAATTCACCACCCCCGTACGTTCACCTCCAGCCTCAAGGCTACCCAAGGTCACTCTACCGAACTCGAAGTTTGTCCCCAGTACGCCGATCCAGGCATCGAAAGGACCCACAGCCACTTCAGTGCCAATATTTGCCACTGTCGCCTGGAGATGCATGACATCCCCAGGATATACCACAGCCGGACCAGTAAAATCCGTGACGGCTACATCGGCACCCGTTTTGGCTTTATCGGTATCCTGGACCCGGTTCAGGGTGGCCAAAGTCACGACGTCACTAGCGGACAAACCCGTTTGGCCATTTATGTCACTCCCTGTTGGAGACGTGACCTGATCGGACGAGCAACCGACGACTATCAAAGCGAACACCGCGAGAATCCATGCAAGTCGGAGCTTGGTAACCATGCATTACCTCCTGGAACAATTGTGAAAATTTTTCCCGATGCGGGAAAACCACGCTGGTTTTTGCAATCAATGGACCAAAACCAAACCACAGGAGATTTGTTGCAACCTATTCTTTTAAAACATGTTAACTGATAAAGACTTCCTTAATCTTACCGTACCGCCTCTGTTTTGAGGCACTATAATTTCAGCTAATCCTATCGAAGACTTTTACAACTAAAGCACTTATTCAAACAACTAACCGCCTCTATTTTGAGGCACCACCAAGCCCGCGCAAAAACAGTCCATAAATAAAAAACCAGCACATGATTTCATGTCAATAATGACTACTACAGGGCGACACACTGTGACACCCAGCGAATATGAGTCATGGATTCTAAACCACAGGGATGGGCCAAAGACTCAGAACCGCCTTCCCGCCTCCACCACCGCCAGCGGTCCGGACATAGAGACCCCCGGCACCTCCTGGTAGCTGCGGTCCAGCAGGTTGGTGCCGGTCAGGCGTGCGAACCAGTCGCCCTGTTCCCAGCCCAGACGGCCGTCCAGCACGAAGGCCGTGGCGAAATCGACCGGGCCGCCGGTACGCTCGATGTAGCGGCCGGTCACCCCGAGCGTCAAATGCGCGGGCAGCACCAGCATCCCCGAGGCCGCTACGACATGCCGCGGCGTCAGCAGGGTGTACTTGCCCTCGAAACCGGGGGCCAGGTCGGTGGTCTGCTCCAGCCAGGACCACGACACCCCCAGGGTGTGGCCGCGGGGCGCGGTCCAGTCCAGGCGCACCTCGGTGCCGCGGGTCTTGCCGGTGGCGATGTTCATGACCTGCCAGGGCTCCTCCGCAGCGCCTGACGGCCGCGCCCACTCGATGCGGTCCTTCTCGTAACGTTCGAAGTATGCCGCGCGGGTGCTCATCCGGCCGGCATGCCAGCTGAGGCCCGCATCCCAGGTCCAGCCGTGCTCCGGGGCCAGGTCCGGGTTGCCCATGTTCGCGGGACTGGCGTAGTACAGCTCGGTGAAGGTGGGAACGCGGAACACGCTGCCCATGCTGCCGCGCACGGTCCAGGCGTCCGTCACATCCCAGGTCACCGCGGCGGTGCCGGTGGTCCGGGGCGCGTAGGCGTCGCGGCCGTCGAGGCGGCCCCCGAGTTGCCAGCGCAAGGGCCCGCGGCTGCGGTCGATCTCCACGGCCGCCGAGGTGCGCCGACGCACATGGAAGCCCAGGGCGTCGCCCCACACCCCTCCGCGCAGGCCGCGGCTGTCGATATCCTCGTACATCCCTTCAAAACCCCAGGCCGCGGCGTAGCCGCCGCCCAACTCCACCAGCCCGCGCAGCTCGCCCCCGACGCGGCGGGTCACGTGGTCGTTGGTGAAGGCATCGGGATCATCCTTGAAGAGGATGAAGCGGTCGGTGTGCCGCCGCAAATGCAGGCGCGGTTCCAGGGTCAGCCGACGGCTGACCTCCCAGGTGCGCTTGAGTTGTCCGAAGAAGGTCCGCGTGCGTTCGCGCGAGGGATAGGGCGCGTAGAAATCCAGGGCCCCGAACTCGCGGGCGGCGTAGCCCGCGAACGCATCCCAGTCCCCCGAGCCGGTCTGACGCACCAGGCGGCCGGTGGCGGTGTAGATTTCGGCGTCGTTGCCGGCCCACTGC
>JALUJS010000310.1 GCA_027056825.1 Candidatus Krumholzibacteriia bacterium
TCCAGCCGGCGGCAAACGCCCTGCAGTGCCTGGACTGTCACCGTGAAGGCGGACGCATGGACTGGAAGGCCCTCGGCTACAAGGAGGATCCGATCCTGGAGGCCCTCAAGTAGCGCCTGCGGTCCGGTTCCAAAACGCAGGAAGGGGAAGGCCGCGGCCTTCCCCTTCTTTTTATCCGTCAGCCCGGATCAGGGCCGGCGCCGACCCAGGGTCACCGCCCGGACCAGCGCGCGCTTGACCGGGTCGAGGGTGGAGTACATGACCGGCACCACCACCAGGGTCAGGAAGGTGGCTACGGCCAGGCCCCAGATCACCGCCACGCCCATGGGTCCCCACCACTGGCTGGATTCCCCCCCGATGATCAGCACGTCGCCGAACCGGTGGTGGGCCAGGGCGTTGAAATCCAGGGAGAAGCCCGTGGTCAGGGGGATCAGCCCCAGGATGGTGGTCACCGCGGTCAGCAGCACCGGCCTAAAGCGCGTGGTCCCGGCCCGCATGATCGCCTCGGTCTTGTCCAGGCCGCGCTTCTGCAACTGGATGATGTAGTCCAGCAGGACGATGGCGTTGTTGACCACGATCCCGGCCAGGGAGATCACCCCCACGCCGGTCATGATGATGCCGAAGGGCGTGCCCGTGACCATCAGGCCCGTCAGCACGCCGATGAGCGAGAGGATCACGCTGAAGAGGATCACCACCGGCACGGTGACCGAACTGAACTGGGTGACCAGCACCACGAAGATCAGCATGATGGCGATCATGAACGCGTCGCTGAGGAAATCCTGGGCTTCCTGCTGGTCCCTGTTCTCGCCGGTGTAGTCCAGCGCGTACCCCGCCGGCAGCGGGTAGTGCGCAAGCCGCGTCCGGATCAGGCCCAGTATGGCCGCGGAGTTGTAGCCGGGTGCGACGTCGCTGGATACCGAGACCACCCGTCGCGCGTCGATGCGGTGCACGGCGGCCAGGCCCGACCCGAACTCCATGCGGGTGAAGGCGGACAGGGGCACGGTATTGCCCTCGTGGAAAACGGTGGCCCCGCCCAAGGCTTCCACGCTGGTCCGGTAGGGCTCGGCGTAACGCACCGTGATGTCGTACTCGTCCTCGCCGGAGCGGAACTTGGCGACCTCGGTCCCGTGCAGGGCGGTGCGCACGGTCCCGGCGATGTCGAAGGTGCGCAACCCGTACCGGCCCGCCTTCTCGACATCCGGGATCACCCGCAGCTCCGGCAGGGAGCGGTCGTAGTTGTCCACGATGTCGACGACGCCCTCTATGGCCCGCAGGGTGTCGCGCACGTCGGCTGCGATGCGGCCCAGAACGTCGAAGTCGTCACCGGAGATCTCGATGTTCACCGGCGGTCCCGTCGGCGGCCCCTCCTCCATCTTCTTGACCGTCAACCGGGCGCCGGTGAAATCCCGCAGCCTGCGTCGCAGTTCCTCCAGGCCAGCGCGCGAGGATTCCTTCCTCTCGCGCATGGGAACGAACTGCATGGTGATCTGGGCCTGGTGGGACGGCAGGGAGCCCACCCCGGCCTGCGGATCCAGGGGAACTCCCACAGCGGTGTTGTAGCCCTTCAGATCCGGCACCCGGGCCACCTCCGCTTCCACCTGCGCGGCATAGCCGTCGGTCACCCCGATGCGCGTCCCGCTGGGAGCGTCGATGTTCACCGTGGCGAATTCTGGCTCGGTATCCGGGAACAACTCCACGCCCGCGTTCAGGAACCCGAACAGGACCACCACCCCCAGCAGGGTGAAGCTCACCATTCCCATCACCGGGAAGCGGTGCCGCAGGGACCACGCCAGCACGGGGCGATACCAGGCCAGCCCCTTCTCCATGAGCACGTCGCCCGGGAGCCTGCGGTCCTGCCCGCGGGGATCCTTCATGAACCGGGCGCAGAGGACCGGGTTGAAGACCAGGGCCACCAGCAGGGACGCGCTGAGGGTGATGATCACCGTCAGCGGCAGGTACTTCATGAACTCGCCCATGATCCCCGGCCAGAAGACCATGGGTCCGAAGGCGCACACGGTGGTCAGGGTCGAGGCGATGACCGCGCCGGCGACCTGCGCGGTACCGACGTCGGCGGCCTCCTCCGGCCCCTCCCCCTTGCCGCGGTGCCGGAAGATGTTCTCCACGATCACGATGGCGTTGTCCACCAGCATGCCGAGGGCCAGGATCAGGCTGAACAGCACCACCATGTTGAGGGTGACGCCGAGGGCCGCCAGGATGATGAACGTGATGAGCATGGAAAAGGGAATGGCCAGCCCCACGAAGAACGCGTTGCGCACGCCGAAGAAGGCCAGCAGGATCACGACCACCAGGATCAGGCCGCTGAGGATGTTGTTCTCCAGCTCGCGCACCATGTTCTCGATGGCCACCGACTGGTCGGCCATGACGCCGAGGCGGACCCCCTGCGGCAACAGGGCCTCCTGCCGCGCCAACAACGCCTTGATGTCCCGGGCGATGCGGATGATGTTCTCGCCGCTGCGCTTCTTGACGATCAGGGTGACGGCGTCGCGGCCGTTGGCCCGGCTGATGGACTCACGGTCCTTCACCCCGAAGGAGACCGTGGCCACGTCCCGCAGATGGACCGGCGGATCCAGGCCGGGATTCAGGATGATGTCCAGGAGCTGTTCGGGCCGGTCCACCTCGCCCGGGACCCGCACCTGGTAGTCCAGGCTGCCGAGGCTGAACTTCCCGCCCGGGATGGTGATGTTCTGCAGCCCCACCGCGTCCTTCACATCGTCCAGACCCAGGTCGTAATAGACCAGCTTTTGCGGGTCTACGTCCACCCGCACCTCGTTCTCGATCCCGCCCACCAGGTCGATGGCCAGCACGCCCGGGATCTGCTCCAGCTTTTCCTGAAGGTCCTCCCCCAGCTTCTTCAGCCGGAACAGGTCGATGTCGCCGTACAGGTTGATCTGCATGACCGGAAAGGCATCCGCGCTGCTGACTTCCCGGACCACCAGGTCGTTGCGTGGATCCTCCGGCAGGTCCGGCTTGGCGAGTTCCACGCGGTCGCGCACCGTCTGCAGGGCGTCGCTCATCACCACCCGGGACTCGAATTCCAGGGTGATGACGGACATGCCGTAGGACGAGGAGCTGGTCATCTGCTTGAGATCCTTCATGCCCTTGAGCTGCTTCTCCAGCTTGCGGGTCACCAGGTTCTCCATGTCCTCGGGGCTGGTGCCGGCGTAGGGCGTCATGACCATGACGAAGGGGATCTTCACGTCCGGCGAGGACTCGCGCGGCAGTTCCCGGTAGGTCTTCAGG
>JALUJS010000311.1 GCA_027056825.1 Candidatus Krumholzibacteriia bacterium
GCAGCCGGGCGGCCCAGCCGTTTTCCTCCCCTGGCGGATCGTCCCCCGGGCCGGTATCCGGATCGTCCGCGTCGCCGCCGCCAGGACCGGCCACTGCGGCGCCGCCTTGCCTGGCCGCGGCCAGGCGCTGCGCCGCGTTGCGCACCTGGCGCAGCCCCAGCTCCCCCAGCAGGGCAAGGAAATCCCCGTCTGCAGGCAGCACCGTGCGCAGATCCTCCAGGTCGGCCGCAACCGGTACGTCTTGCCTGATGATGAACAGGTCACGCGAGAGCATGACCTGGTCGCGGTTCTCGCCGAGCACCCGCTTGAGCCGCGGCGTCAGCCTGGACTTTTCCAGCTGCTCGAAAAGGTTTTCCAGCGAACCGAACTCCAGGATGAGCTTCAGGGCGGTCTTGTCCCCCACCCCGGGCGCCCCGGGGATGTTGTCGGCCTTGTCCCCCGACAGGGCGAACACGTCCACCAGCTCCGACGGCTCCAGGCCGTAGGTGCGGCGCACGTCCTCCAGTTCGACGGGCGTGACCTCCTCGCCCCGCCGGCCGGGCTTGAGCAGACCGATGCGTTCATTCACCAGTTGCAGGAAATCCTTGTCGCCCGAATAGAGCCAGGCCTTGTGCTCCCGCGCGGCCGCCCGCGCGGCGATGGTGCCCATGACGTCGTCGGCCTCCACGTCATCCTCCTCGAGGATGGGCAGGCCCCAGGCCTCCAGCAGTTCCCGCAGGCGGGGCAGCTGCTCGCGGATCTCCTCGGGCATGGGCTTGCGGTTGGCCTTGTATTCCGGGTACATGCGGTGGCGGAAATTGGTGCCGGGCCGGTCGAAGACCACGGCGAAGTAGGTGGGGTCGTAATCCTCGATCAGCCTCACCAGGGCGTTGAGGAAGCCGAAGGCCACCGAGGTGTACTCTCCCGAGGGGGCGGTCAAGGGCCGCCGGGCGAAAGCGTAATGCGACCGGTAGACCAGGGCGGAACCGTCAACGAGGATCAGGGACACGGGAGCACCTTTCACGGTGGAGAGCGGTCAGGCGCGGTACAGGCCCCGGGCGCGGATGTACCGCACCACGGCCTCCGGAACCTGGGCGGAGACATCCTCGCCCGCGGCCAGCATAGCACGAACTTCACGGGACGCCACGGGGACCTCGAATCCCCCGGCGACGCGCAGCGCATCCGGCCGCAGGCCCTGGCGCGCCAGGAGCTCCCGCGCATCCGGAACCCCACCGCCTCCGCGGCGGGGAAAGACGTAGAGTTCCGCCAGTTCCAGCACCCGGTGGATGTCCCGCCAGCGGCCCAGCTCCGGCAGGTTGTCCTGGCCCAGGGCCAGCACCAGCCGGTCCCCGGGATGGGCCGCCGCCAGGTCCCCGAGGGTCTCCACGGTCCAGGACGGGCCGGGCCGGTCCAGTTCACTGGTGTCGATGACCACGTCGGGCCGGTGGGCGAAGGCCAGTTCCAGCATGGCCACCCGCTGCTCCGCGGAGGCCTCGTGCCGGGTCTTGAAGGGGGAAAGCCGGGCCGGGACCACGTGGACGCGGTCGGCTCCGGCCTCGTCCAGCAGGTGGACGGCCATGGCCACATGCCCGTCGTGGACAGGATCGAAGGACCCGCCCAGGACGGCGCGGATCATGACCCGTCGCCGTCGGGGGCCGCGGCAGCGGCCCGGTCCCCGGCCGGAGCGCCGGCCTCGGCCAGCATCCCCCGCGCACGCCTGGCGTAGTCACTGTCGGGGAACTCCTCCAGGAGCTGTTCCAGGAACCCGCGCCCGGCGGCGTCCTCGCCCAGGTCGAAGGCCACCCGGGCCCGTTCCCACAGCACTTCGTCCCGCAGGGTGCTGTCCGGCTCCTGTTCCAGCAGGATGTCCAGGGTGGCCGCCACGGCCTTCAGCCGCCCCAGTTGCCGGTACACGTTCGCCTCCTTGAGGCGCTTGCGCACGACCAGGTCGGAAATGCGCACCAGGTCCGCCTCCACCTCGGGCCGGAAGGACGACTGCGGGTACTGCTTCAGGAACTCCCGGAAGTGCTGCCGGGCGGTGTAGGCCCCGGTGATGTCCCGCTCCACACGGCCCACCTGGAAGAGGTAGGCCTCGCCCTCGCGGAAGAGGGCCTCTTCCACCAGCGGGCTGGTGGGATAGTCCTTGCGCAGGATCTGGAATTCCACCGCCGCCAGGGGATACTCCTTCATGGCCATGTAGGTCATGGCCTTGCGGAACTGGGCCTCGGCGGCCAGGCTGTCGGTGGGATTGCGCCGTACGAAGGATTCGAAAGCCGCCACCGCTTCGAGGTTCTTGCCCCGGGTCGCGAAGAAATCCGCCCGTTCGTAGCTGCCGGGAGGATAGGGGTTGCCGGTGCCGCAGCCGGCGGCGAGCAGGGCAGCCGCGGCCAGCGCGAGCCACAGCAGAGCGGGAAACAGCAGACGCTTGGTCATCCCTGAACCTTTCCTGGTCCGTCAGTCGGACGTGTTGGCGAAATAGACGGCCACCAGTCCGGCCAGTGTGCCCAGCACGACCATCTCCTCCAGACGGCCGTGCCAACCCCCGGAAACGGGTTCGGCGGTGGTGAAGGCATAGAGCGGGGAATCGACGCGTTCGAAATCCCCGGCGGGGAAGCGGTCGGCGACCTTCACTTCCTTTTCCTCGTCCAGCAGCAGGCGGCCGCCGGGTTCCTCGGTGATGACCGACTGCACGGTCACGGTGATCCGGCGGGCGATCCAGCTGCGCCACAGGCCCAGCGTGCGCCCCACCTCGGGATAGGACAGTTCCACCCCCACCACGCGGAAGCTCCAGCGGGCGTCCACCGGCCCGGTCGGCGCGTCTTCGTCACCGGCGAGGTAGACCGTGTTACCGCGGTCCAGGAGGACCTCGCTGATGGCCGTGCGCAGCAGTTCGGTGCCCGGCTCGGCGTCCAGCGGAGCGAGCAGGACCTTCCGGGGGCCGGGACCCAGGACATCGGCATACCGGGCGGCAAGATCGGACAGGAGGCTGCGCGTGAGCCAGAGGTTGGAGGGGACGGTGTCGGACACCGCCTCGGCCGCCCGCGCGGGCGCCGCAGGCGGCAGGGCGCTCCACAGCAGCCCCAGGAACAGCACCAACCCGATTCGCCTCATGATGATTCCTTTCCGGAAGCGGCGGCGCTTCCGCCCTGCGTGGGCCCGGCCGCGGGCACGGCCCAGACATCGGTGGCCGTGGCGGCCCCGAACTCCGCCTGCACGAAACGTCCCGGCACAAGTCCCGCGCCCGGCATCAGGACCACCCCGTCCACATCGTAGCCGAAATGA
>JALUJS010000312.1 GCA_027056825.1 Candidatus Krumholzibacteriia bacterium
TCGGGAAGGGAAAAGGTCAGAGGGTACGCGCCTAATGTCGTCCAGGGGCGTAGGATCGGCAAGTTTTGTCGGGGTTTGACGGAATTGACGGATTGCGGCAGGTCAGGCCGCAGGGCGCTTTCTCACATGCCGCAGTTATGCATCCCTCAGACATAAATAAGCACCAGACCCCGCCCTTACGGGCGGGGTCCGGGGTGGGTGAGCAGGCCGGAGGTTAGACCAGCTCGTCCAGCGCGGCGGCCAGGTCGGCCTTGCAGCCCAGGCCGACCAAGCCGGCCGCCACTTCGCCGATCTTCAACATCATCACCATGGGGATGCCCCGGATGCCGAACTGGCCGGCCAGCTCCTGGTTGTCGTCCACGTTGATCTTGCCGATCTTGGCCTTGCCCTCGTACTCGCCGGCGAGTTCCTCGACGATGGGGCCGATCATCTTGCAGGGGCCGCACCAGGGAGCCCAGAAGTCCACCAGCACGGGCACGTTGCTGTCGAGAACCTCGGCCTTGAAGTTGTCTTTCCCGAAATGCATCACGTTCGCCATTGTTCGCTTCCTTTCCTTCCCCGCAGGGAATCGCCGTCGCGGGACGGCGGGTCAATTCACCATTTGCCCTCCCAATGCAGGGTGTATGCCGGAATCCCATTTCATGAGGCCAATGGGTTGGGGGGGGATTTTAACTTGTTTAAAGACAATATGATATAGTTCAAATAATATTGGCCGGCCCTGTGCTTCTCCAAAAATCCCTTGCGGCAACCATGGTATGCAACGAAAATGTTGCAACAATACCGTTGCATGCAACACCGGAGGCCATATGAACGGCGAACTGAATACCGGCACGCACACCGTATCTATCGCCCGGCTGCTGTCCCAGGTCCGCCTGGAGAGCTTCCTGGCCTTGTTGTCGTCCCTCAGCGAGGGCATCATCGCCGTGGATACGGACCTGAGGATCATGACCATGAACCTGGCCGCCGAACAGATCCTGGGCCGGGATGTGGACGCGCTTGCGGGCACGCGGGTCTGCGACCTGTTCGGTTCGGCGTCGTGCCCCCGCGACACCCTGGAGGCGGCCCTGCGCTCGGGCGAGTCCATCGTCGGCTTCCAGACCACCGTGGACATGGCCGACGGTCGCCGCGGCGAAGTGCTGCTGACGACATCCCGCCTGGAGGACCGGCGTGGCCGGGCCCTGGGCATGGCCTTGATCATGGGGGACGTGACCGAGGTGACGGACCTGCGGCGCCGGATGAACCCGCGCCACCGTCTGGGCCGCCTTGTGGGCAGGGATCCCCGCATGCGGGAGCTGTTCGCGCTCATCGAGAACGTGGCCGATAGCGACGCCTCCGTGCTGATCCGCGGCGAGAGCGGCACGGGCAAGGAACTGGTGGCCCGCGCCATCCACGAATCAGGTGCGCGGGCGGCCGGGCCCTTCGTGCAGGTCAATTGCTCGGCCCTGTCGGAGACCCTGCTGGAGAGCGAACTGTTCGGGCACGTGCGCGGCGCCTACACCGGCGCGGTCAGCGACCGCATCGGGCGCTTCGAGGAGGCCGACGGAGGCACCATCTTCCTGGACGAGATCGGGGACGTCAGTCCGGTGGTGCAGGTCAAGCTGCTGCGCGTGTTGCAGGAGCGGGTCATCGAGCGGGTGGGCGAGAACCGGCCGCGGCCGGTGAACGTGCGCGTGGTTTCGGCCACCAACCGGGATCTGGAGCACCTGCTGGCTGTCGGCCGCCTGCGCGAGGATTTCTTCTACCGCATCAAGGTGGTGTCCCTGGAGATTCCGCCGCTGCGCGAGCGGCGCGAGGACATCCCCCTGCTGGTGGAGGATCTGCTGGGGCGCATGGCGCGGCGGCAGGGGTTGGAAACCGTGCCCCGGATCAGCTCCGGGGCCATGGCCCGCTTGATGAACCACCGCTGGCCGGGTAATGTGCGGGAGTTGGAAAACGCGCTGGAGCACGCGCTGGTGCTCAGCCGCAAGGGGACCATCCGGGCCGAGCACCTGCCGCCGGAGATCGCCCGGGAAGGCGCCGGGGCTCCGGACCTCAAGAGCGTCCGCGGTGACCAGCGGCGGGAGCAGGATCTGCTGCTGGAGGCCCTGGAGGCCACAGGCTGGAACCGGACGCGCGCGGCGCGCCGGTTGGGCATCGACCGCTCCACGCTGTGGCGGAAGATGAAGATCCACGGCATCGAACCAGAGGACCGCAAGTCATGAACAAGGCTGTGAAGCAGGGGTGCATGTGGGGTTGCGGCCTGGTGACGCTGGTCCTGGTGGCCGTGGTGGGGGCGGGCACGTGGTACGCCGTGCAGATGACCAAGGACTTCAAGGAGGTCAGGGCCAGCGAGGAGGAGCTGGTGGCCGCGGTGCCTGCGGATTCGACCTATGTCGGCAGCTTGAGCACGCCCCCGGCGCCGGAGCGCATCCGGGCCTTCGCCGAGGTCCGCAGGGGGTTGCACGAACGGCGGCTGCAGCTGGAGCAGCAGGTGGGGGAATTCAAGGCCTCCTTCGCGCCTTCCGGCGGCGGTCCCCTGGCTTTCTACCGTAACCTGCGCGCCGGCAGCGAACTGGCCCCGGTGTATGCCGCCTTCTGGCGCAAGCGCAACGAACTGCTCCGCAAGCAGGCCATGGGACCGCGGGAGTACGACTTCCTCTACCGGCTGATCTTCTATACCTGGCTCGAGCATGACCCCGCCGACGGGGCGGGCACCCCGCAGGGCACGACCCTGGCCGGCGGCAGGAAACCCGGGGAGCCTGATACGACCATCCTGCCCGAGGTCCCGGTCTGGGCCGGGGATCCGGCCGAGTTGGACGCGGCCCTGGCGCCCTACCGGGGCGACCTTGAAGCCACCTACAGCCCCGTGCTCAATCCTCTGGAGATCATGTTTGCTGAAGGGCAGGGCAGGAAAACCGTTAAATAAGATTGCTTTTGTCCTATTAATGTGATATCATCCCCCAACTTTTTAGGTTTCAATCAGTTCGTTTTCAGGAGGGATTCATCTATGCTTCGCACCCCTGTCTTGCGCTCTGCCTTCGTGGCCTGTCTTGTTCTTGTCCCCTGCCTTGCCCAGGCCGTGACCTGGACCGTCGATCCGGGCGGAACGGGGGATTTCCTGACCATTGGTGACGCCGTAACCGCTGCTGCGGCCGGCGATACCGTCCTGGTGGGCGACGGTTCCTATACCGAGGACGTGACCGTCGACCGGACCATCGTCCTGCAGTCGGCATCCGGCAGCGGTCTGGTGACCTTGACCGGGACGACGAATACC
>JALUJS010000313.1 GCA_027056825.1 Candidatus Krumholzibacteriia bacterium
CGCCGCGCTGGCGGCGCTGGCGAAGGTGGGGGAGAGCGGTCCCAGGCTGGAAGAGATCATGTCCCTGCTGCGGGATGCGGAGGCCTCCCTTGACGAGGCCGCGCACCGCCTGACCGCCTATCTGGATGCCTGCGAGGTCGACCCCCGCTCGCTGGATGAGCTGGAGCAGCGCAAGGCGCTGTACGAGGACCTGCAGCGCAAGTACCGCCGCGACGTGGGCGAGTTGCTGCGCTACGCCGAGACCCTCCGCGCCCACCTGGAATTCCAGGACCATGCCGCGGACGAAGTCGAAGCCTGCCGCCGGGAACTCCGGGAGGCGGCCACGGCCCTGGGGTCGGCGGCCGCGGCCCTGCACCGCAAGCGCCATGATGGCGCCGAAGTGCTGGCGGGCCGTCTCGAGGAAATCCTGCGTCCTTTGGGCCTGCCCGACCTGCGGGTGCGCCTGGAGGTGGAGTTGAACGAGACGGACGAGGGAGGGATCGCGGTGAGCGATCGCTCCTGTGTGGTTGCCGCCCACGGTGCCGATACGGTGCGGTTGCTGGTCCGGACCAATCCCGGAGCGGCCTTCGGGCCGGTCCATCGCATCGCGTCGGGCGGGGAGCGTTCCCGGATCTTCCTGGGGATCTCGGTGCTGGATACGGGACAGCAGGTCCGGCCCTTGCGACTGTTCGACGAGATCGACGCCGGCCTGGGCATGGAAGGGGCCGCCCCGGTGGCGGGTCTCCTGCAGGAGTTGGCCCGCCGGGACCAGGTGCTGTGCATCACCCACCTGGCCACCGTGGCCGCCCGCGGCAACCGTCACCTGCGCATCACCAAGCAGCGCAGGGGAAGCGAAACCGCGGTCAGGGTAAAGGAACTGGAAGCAGAGGAACGCGTGGCCGAACTGACCCGCCTGCTGGGCGGAGAGGCCGCCGTGACCGATACCTCGGACCAGGAGGCCTTCGCGCGGCGGCTCTACGAGGAAGGTGGCGCGGGCTGACAAATGCCCATTTGACGCTGCCTGCTCCATGTCGCATTATTTGCCCTCGCACTGTGCGCCCGTAGCTCAGCTGGATAGAGCGTCTGCCTCCGGAGCAGAAGGCCGTGGGTTCGAATCCCGCCGGGCGTACCATTTCTTTTCCGGGGCCATCCATGTTCCTGCTGCGCCTTATACTCCTCGGTCTGTTGTGGCTCATGGCCAGGCGCATCTACGCGTCCTGGCAGCAGCAGCGCCTGGCCGCCCGGCGGCGGCGTGAAGACCCGGCCGCCAACCCCGGACCCGGCGTGGATGAGACCCCGCTTACCGACCAGGATATCAGCGATGCTGATTTCGAAGAGATCCCGTAGGGAGTCCAAACTCTTCAAGTCCCGCTTCGGCGACCCGCAGAGCCTGGACTTCGCGCTGCGCCAGTACCATCGCTGCCGCGAGGAGTACTACTCCACCATCCTGCACGGTGTTCTGCTGTTGGCCTTCGGGGTGCTGGTCGCCCTGTTCGGGCGCTCGGTGTGGCATCTGTTCATCCGGCATGGTGAGCAGGCCGCTCCCATCTGGCGCTACCTCAGTCTCGGTGTGGTGCTGCTCATGCTGGGCTCGATCATCCGCAGGGTGGTCGGAAAGGTGGCCGAACTGAGGGAACTCAAGAGAGACATGGCGCGCTACCGCGCGCGGATCCGGGAGCAGGGGGAGTCGGCCGCAGGACCGCGGGATCAGGACGAGGACTGAACGGCTCCTGCGGGGCGGTCGCCGGACAGGAGCTTCCGGCCGCCGGCCAGGACCACGCCCAGTCCCAGGACGACGGCCAGCCACAGGGTGAACACCCGGATCATGATGGCGGCCGACGCCGCCCCGGGGCCTGACGCCCCGAGGGCGCCCAGCAGCCAGACGATGGTGGCCTCGGTGCCGCCGAGCCCCCCGGGCAGGAAGGACAGGCTGCCCACGATGGTCCCGGCCGCGTAGATGAACACCGCCTCGCCGACCCCCACCGGCAGCCCCAGCCCGTGACACACCAGGGCCATGCCTAACGCCTCGCACAGCCAGGCCACGGTGGTGACCGCCAGCATCCCCAGGCCCCGTCCGGGCTGCAGCAGGATTCCGAGGTTGGCCAGGGCGTCCTCCAGGGCCAGGCCGCGTCCGCCCAACAGGGAGGAACGCGTCACCCTGGCCAGGAGGGATTCCCGCAGCCGGCGGTTGCGCAGCAGCAGGAGCAGGGCCGGGATGAGCGAGGCCACCACCAGGCCCGTGGCCACGCCGGTCAGCGAACCGGACCAGAAGAGCAGGCCGCCCGCGGCCAGGATGAGCACGCCCAGGAAATCGTAGATCCGTTCGGCCAGGATCACCGGCAGGCCCTTGGCCAGGGGAACCTGGTGGCGATCCTTGAGGATGCCGGCCTTGAAGACTTCGCCGATCTTGCCCGGGGTGATGACCATGACATAGGCGGAAAAGTAGATCGTCAGCGACTCGCCGCGAGGGACGGCGGCGTCGAGCAGGCGGAGGTAGTGCTCCCAGCGCCAGTAGCGCAGGCCGTAGTTGACCAGGGACAGCAGGGCGGTCAGCGCGAGGATCCCCGGCGGCACGGACCGAAGGTGCTGCCTGATCCCGTCCCAGCCGATCACCGCGGCCCCGACCCCGTACAGCGCCACCGTCAGGATCACGACGGCGAAGGCCTTGGTTGCGGTGTGGGGGGGAAGGCGCATGCGGGGTGAAGGCTCCTCGACCAGGGGATGAAACCGTGATCCAAGATGGTGTTGCCTGGATGATTACGCAATGGGCATGTTGAAACCCTGGAAATATTATAATATAATAAAACAAATATTTCTACAAAAAGGAGTTGTGATGCCGTCGCGGGGGCAGCGCTTGGTCGATATTTTCGTGGGGATGGCCGGTTTGGCTGTGCTGGCCGCCATAGCGCCCCTGCTCGCCCTCATGGGGATCCTTGCCACCGGCCGCTCGCCCCTTGTCCGCGTGGGAGCGGTGGGCCAGGAGCGCCGCCAGGGAACCCTGCCCAGCCATGGACGCCACCGGGACCGCCGCCGGATCGTGCATCCTGGCCGGCCGGTGCGTACCTGGCGCTGGGCCTGGCCCGGGGAGGCGGCCGGGCGCTGGGGTCAAATGCTGCGGGGCACCCCCGTGGCCTGGAATCTTGTGCGGGGCGATGTCTCCCTATTCGGGCCCCGCCTGTTGACCGAGGAGCGGTTCCTGCGGCTCAGACTTCGGCATCCGGCCCGGGTCCATCCCCCGGCGGTCGTCCCGGGGTTGATGGGCCTGGCCC
>JALUJS010000314.1 GCA_027056825.1 Candidatus Krumholzibacteriia bacterium
GTGGGCAGGGGGCGGGGACGCGCCTCGGCCCGTTCCCGAGCGTCGGCCAGGGCCTTTCGCCACTGCGGATGATCCGGTTGCAGCTCGCACAACCGCCCGTAGAAGCGGACGGCCTCGGCCCAACGGCCCGCGGCGGCGGACCGTTCGGCCAGCAGCGCCAGGGCCCGAGTGTTACCGGGATCCTCCCCCAGCAGCCGCAGCAGGTGGCTGCGGGCCTCGATATCCCGACCGCGCGCGAACAGCAGATCGCCCAGCCGCAGCAGGGCCCCGGGACAGGCCTTGCCCCGGGACACCTCGGTCTCGAGCACCGAGAGCGCTTCGTCGGTCCGGCCGTCGGCCGTCAGCAGGTCCGCCAACCGCACCCAGGCGTGGCCGGCTTCGGGCCGCGAGGCCCGCTGCCGCCACAGGGCGATGGATTCCTGGAGTCCGGGCGCGGCCGACACGGTCAATCCCTTTCCACCAGGTGGGACCCGACCCGCTCCATGACCCGCCACAGGCCGGCCTGGAGATCCGCCGGCAGCAGTTTCTCCACTTCCTCCAGCAGGGCGGCGGCCTCGCCGGAGACCGTTCCGTCGTCCTGCAGTCCGGTCAGGCAGGTCCTGGCCTCGGCGGCTATGGCTTCGGCCTGCCGCATGGCGAAGGCCAGGCTCATGTCGGCATGGAAGCCGGCCTCCCCGTGTCCCGCGTCGGCCATGGCGGCGGCTTGGCGCGCGAACTCAACAGCCACCTCGCAGCGGGCCATCATGTCCGCGAAGGAGAACATCACCATCTGGTGCCTCGTCAACCGCGCCTTGTGCATGCCCAGGACCACGGTGTTCAGGGCACGCAGGCAGGAGGCGACGATGCCGGCGCCGACATTGCCGCAGGAGGCCTGCAGGGCGTCCATGGACTCGGCCATATCCGCGTAGAACGCGCCCTTGGAGCGCACGGTCTCCTTCCAGCGGTACATGGAGATGATGCTGCGCTGGATCTCGCTGGTGCCCTCGTAGATGGTGGTGATGCGGACGTCGCGCTTCATCTTCTCAACCATGTACTCGCGCGTGTAACCGTAACCGCCGTGGGCCTGGATGGCCGCGTCGGCGGCGCGGTTGCCCGCCTCGGTGCACCAGTACTTGGCCACCGCGCCCTCGGTGCCCATGTCGTGGTCGCCCTCGTCGATGCGCAGGGCCATGGCCTCCATGTGGGCGCGGCCGGCGGCCAGGTCGATCCAGGGCGCGACGATGAGGTTGAGCAGATAGCCCGGCTTCTCCACCAGGGGTGCGCCGAACTGGATACGGGTCTTGCCGTAGGGCAGGGCGCGCTCCATGGCGGCCTGCCCGGCGCCCAGCCCGAAGGCGCCCACCATCAGGCGGGTGTAGCCGAACACCGCGTTGGCCTGCTTGAGGCCCTGGCCCTCGGCCAGCCCCAGCAGGTTCTCCGCGGGCACCTCCACGTCCTCAAGGAGCACCCCGGTAGTGTTGGAGGCCCGGATCCCGTGCTTGTCCTCGTGGCGGCCGACCTCCAGGCCCGGAGTGCCGCGCTCGACCACGAAGAAGCTCGGTCCATCGGGCGTCCTGGCCAGGATGGTGTAGATGTCGGCGATGCCGCCGTTGGTGATGAACTGCTTGGCCCCGTTGAGGCGGTAGCCGGTGATCTTCCCGTCGGCATCGATGATGCGGTCGGCGGTGGTCTTCAACGAAGCCACGTTGCTGCCGGCCTCCGGTTCGGTCACGCCGTAGGCCACCACCGCCTGCCCGGTGGCGATGCGGGAAAGCCAGTGCTTCTTCTGCTCGTCGGTGCCCCCCACCAGGATGGGATCGGTCCCCAGCAGGATCGCCAGGAAGGTGGTGGCCAGGCCCAGGTCGATGCCGGCCATGACCTCGCTGACCCGGCAGATATCCCGCGCGCCGCCGCCCAGGCCACCCACGTCCTCAGGCAGGAAGATCAGGTGCAGGCCCACGTCGGGCGACAGCAGTTTCCGGACCAGGTCTTCGGGACACTCGTCGTTGTGATCCAGTTCCAGGATCCGCTCGTCGGGCATCTCGCGGGCCACGACCTGCTTCAGGGTCTGGATCACCATGTCGCACATTTCCCGGGACAGTCCGGTCGGAGCACTCATATAGCAGCCTCTCTTTCCGCGGCGCCTCCGCCGCGCTGGATGTCAGTTCAGATGGAGTGTCCCGGCCCCGACCAGGACGCACTCACCGCCCACCTTGACGCTCACCGCGCGTCCGTCCCGAACCTCCGCCTCGACGATGATCCGGCTGGGCCTTCCCATTTCCAGTCCCTGCTCGCTGACGATGCGCACCCGGTCGCGAACCTTCACCAGGCGGTGCCGGATCAGGTACGCGGCGAGGGCGCCGGTGGCCGCCCCGCTGGCGGGGTCCTCGGGGATCCCCACATGGGGAGCGAACATCCGGCAATGAACATCCGCGTCATCGCCCCGCGTCTCGCAGGTGAAAACGAACAGGTCGCCGAAACCCAGGTCGCCGGCGATGGCGTCGGCGTGCTTGCGCCTCAGCCTGATGCGGTCCATGGCCTCCAGGGAGGCCAACGGCACCACATGGGTGGGCAGCCCCGTGGAAACGATCTCGCAGGGCAGGCCCGTGATGGCGATGTCGTCTTCGTCCAGGCCCAGGGTGTGTGCGACCTTGTCGCGGTGGTAATACTGCCCCATGAACTCCGGGCGATCCTGGGTCACCGCGTAGGTCCGTCCTGACTCCCCGTCCGAGGTGTCCACGCGGTAGGGCCCCGCCTCCAGCCGCCAGACGAAGGGCTCGTCCACCGCGCCGGCATCACGGCGTCCCAGATGGTCCAGGGCGAAGGTCGCCCCCAGCACTGAATGTCCGCCGAAGGGGATCTCCACCGAGGGAGTGAACACGCGCAGCCCGGCCCGGTTGGGCTCGCGGCCGACGTCCAGGATGAAGGCCGTCTCACCGGCCCCGAGTTCCTGGGCGATCTTCTGCATCATGCCGCCGTCCAACCCGTCCCCGTCAGGGAAGAGGTAAAGACGGCTGCCGCCGAAGGGACGGCTGGTGAAGACATCGATCAGAAGGTAGGACAGGTCCATGACGATGTTCCGGCTCCGAGGGCGGGGCGGCAGACCAAGGGTGGCGATTGTCAGAGAGTCAATTTATCACACAGCAGGGGCCCAACCAAGTCCCATTAGTTGTGCCCTCGAGAATGTGTCCGGCCCGGGCCTTGCCCCCGGGTCGGACATGGACCTCTCCTGCGGCATCCCCAAGAACTGGGCCCCTCCCTTCTGCC